>JAERTH010000162.1 GCA_016844955.1 Fidelibacterota bacterium
TGGTGATCGCATTTGAGTTTCCTACAAATGTTTGCTGGCTACCATCCTGGTGGGATGATTGGGCAACATTTGTAATCTCGGTACCAACTGGAACCTGACCAAATGCCACGGCTCCCATGAGGGAGATTAAGGCGAGGAATCTTCTCATCTGCCGCTCACGGGATTCGTGTGGAGGGTTTTGAACCTATTAATCACTACTAACCTTCAATAACCTTAGTCTATGGCTACCTTAAAGGTCAGTGTGTGCGTATCTGTCGCACCAGTATCTTCACTCATGGTATCGAACTCAAACACGACTGAATTGGTAGTTTTTGTACCACCATCACCATCACTGGCATCGGTAATTACGCCAGCGGCTGAACCATCTATTGTCAGGCTATTTGCCTGATATGTAGTATTGGTTGGAATAGCATCAGACACGACGACTGTATTCGCTACACCAGTTCCAGAGTTCACAACTATCACCTGATAGGTGAGGATAGTTCCAGGGGGCTGATTCCCTGCTGGGGAAACACTCTTTACCAGAGTGATGACAGGAGCAGTACAGGTTGTAGCTGCAGTATCAGTATCAGATACTGTTCCCAGACCTTGTGAGGTTGCGGTAAAAGTGGAGGCATCTGCCTCTGTATCAGGAGTCCCTGAAGGGATGACACCAACGGCGAAAAATTTAGCGCTATCACCGGAAGTGAGTTCTGCGGTTGCTGAAATTGGACCACCATTTAAATCCGTGGCATCCAATACACCGTCTCCATTTAGATCTGGATAGAATTCCCAGACTACATAATCCGATGCTGACCCTAGATTAAACGTATCGCCACCGTTTCCATTGTTTATCACTTTAAAGGAAAAGACAAGACTATCACTAGGATCACCAGTGAAAACGTCATCTCCGGTTCCCGTTAAAGCAACAGCATAGGTCTGCTCAACAACTATGCCACCAGCAGGAAACTCTGATTCGGTAGGAGTTACAACAGGATATTCGGATCCGCCCTCACCATCTTCATTATCGTATGTCAGTGAAGGGTTATCGTTAGGGAACTCAATGGGTAGACCGGCATCCAGTGGATCGTCAACCTCAACTGAATATCGCACACAAATCTTGTTATCCGGTGCTGTAAATCCAAGGTCACCTAAATCCAGAGTCAGTACACCACCAACATATGTTGCACCAGTGCTAGGAATCGTAATATAACTATTACCACCATCGATTGAAACGGAGCCAGTAACCAATGAAGTATTTGAAGGCATCTCAGTTGAGAACACCAAATCATACGCAGTTGTATCTCCACTGTTTGTGAAGCATGTCTCAAATATGATTACTTCACCAGGGGCAGGAGTATCTTCACTTATGATAGTTGTTTCACCATTCACTGAAGCAGCCTGCAGCGTGGTTGTCAGAGTAATCTGATCGCTGGCAGATGGGAAGTTGGATGTTGCAGTTAAAGTCACGACATGAGTCTCGCCCGAAGGTGAGCCAATTAATTTGGTGTCAGTAACTCTGATCAACAGATCATAAGTATCAGAATATGGAAGGCTTGATGTCTGTGTAATAACCGCATCACCTTCAGTACCATCCAGCTGACCATTATTATTAGCATCATGGAAAATCTCAATTGAGTATGATCCAGTCATGTCACTGGCACCAGTAGCACCAATGGTAAAAAAGTCAGTGCCGTTACCAGAGTTAGTTATGGTGACATCATACAGTGTCGAAGACAGTGCAGACATGGCCTGTGCCAAATTATCACCAAGGCCAACACCAGCTACCTGGCTTACGATAGTGGTTACTTCGTTTGATGTTACAAAGGCATTCTCACCATCGTACATCACGTTGTTATTGGCATCCTTGTAGGTACCAGTGGCCTGATTTGTAATCGGCGTGTTTGCCGGAGTCAGGGCACTTGCAGTTGCGACCATCCCCAATAGGACGAGAGCAACGATTAAGAAGCGTGTAGGTTTCATTTTAAACCCTCCTTTTGTTAGCTTCTGTTGTTGATTGATATTTTTGGATTCCACTAGGGAACCTGCTTGATTAAAATTTTTGATCCTCATTTGTTCACCTCAACTAAAAATTCCAGGGTTACAGCTTCACCAGGCTTCATACTCTTAGTGATATTCCAGCGGATATGACTAATCATCTCAGGGGTTGCCTTGCGCTTGATCAGAATGCCTTTGGAATTCCTCACTGTGTAGACTGGGGGCCAAGCCATATAAGTACTGCCTTGATTCATCGAAAAAGTGATCTCAGATGCTTCCCCAATTGCACTTTCTGCGATATATGTCACACCAGCCGGGATGGGGTCTACAATCTCTGGTTCAGTCATCAGACCATCTCCTGAATTGGATGCGACTATGACGTACTTCAGAGTGTCACCTGGCAGGTAATTGACCACTGCACCCGCTTTCTTTTCAGCAGCCGTGAGATTAATTTTCTGATCGGTAATTTTGATATCCAGCTTAGGCAGTCCCTGTGCCACAAGTGACGATAGAGCCTGGGTAGCAATTATTGCGACCACTAATATATTGCGTGTCACAGTCTTCATTGTTTCTCTCCCTCTGTTTTTTTCCACGTCGCTTTCACTCAGCACATTCGGTCTGGGTGATCTCATTTCAGGCATCCCTGTTACTACAGAATCACTTGTGACATTTGTCACATTCGAAGGCTGCGTTGCCGTGGAGTTGAGTTCCAACTTGGTCGGACTTTCCAAACTTGAGGTGGTTACAAAAAGTACATCGTGTACAGAGGCATTTTGCACCGGTTTGGATGAACCATCAAAACAATAGCTGGCTCCTGCCATGGCACGAGATTCCACACTAATCGTCTGGTTGCTATTTGATTTTATTTCTGTCTTCATATACACATACATATAATAGTCAAAGGCTGTGCCATGAGGATACCACGCTTCTTACATATTGTTTTTAATGTCTTTATATAAGGTTCTAGTGACTATAAATAGTCATCATTTTCAGCTCTGTCACAAATTATTGACAGCTTTTTATTCATTGTGAATATTATTATTACATCATCCCTTTTGGTGAAAATCAAGCACCAGTCCCAGTCGAGCTTTTCAAAGCCTGGCATGATCAGTAAATGGAACTTCGCTCGGCATCGGGAAAACAATTTTTCCAGCAATCTTTTTAACCATTTTTTTTATTCTCAATTGCCATTTGTCGAAAGGTGTTGGTCTCAATTGCACAACCCTGGCTTCTCTATATCCTATAACGAAAGCATAACACTTGACAAGTGTGTGCAGAAATCACATGCGCATCACAAATGAACATTCGGAGGATTACCTGGATTTTTATGCATGATCGATCTAGATATTTTGCTTTGAATACCTATCCGGTATACCTCTCAGATTTACATTGCCCCTAGCAATGCTTGCGCTGATCACGTACGTGCAATTCTTGAGTCCCTCGTTTTGAAGAAATTTATAGTGACATTTTTCATCCCCTTTCAACAGCATTCTTGAATTGTGTGACTGTCTGTCATCACCCTCCTTCATCAGACCTAACGGTCTCACAATTCTATGGAGTAGCAAATCAGTATAATAAAGAGTTCTTTCATAGGGAATTACAGGCTTCTAGGCTATAAATGGGATTATTTGATTAAGGTACGTCCACTTCACTTCTGCAACGGATCCTGCTATTAAGGTTGCTCGAATGGGATCTATAGATTAATGGACATGCTTCTCAATAACTGACATATTCTCATAATATTCTTTATATTTTATCAAATATTACCAAATCTTCTCTCGCATGTATCATTATTGCCTGTGTTAATACATGCTCCTAGGCACTATTGTTAGTCTTGTTACATATTTAGCGCTAATCATGGTAAATTATTTTTAACAACTCCCTCAACTCCTGGGCATTTTCTCCGATACTATTCATGAAAGGTTGTGCGCCTGTGAATAAAATTGATTTGTCCTGCTGGACACCAATAGATATCTTGTTCAACACATTTGAACTAGATCTATGAACTAAAAGGATAGAATAAAGATGGATTCAATAATCATTATTGCTAGCGTTGTAGTTGTTTTACTATTAACGATTATAGCTATAATTTTATCTACATCTGGCAAGAAAAAAAAGGGTCGTCCACGGCGAAAAAACTCCTTCGGTAAAAAGAGTTCTATCGAAATAGATCCCGAAGCCCTCTGTAATCGACTTTTCAAACTTGCACCCTCAGAGTTAAAAAAAGCCAAACAAGACTATATGGGTAGGAAAGTCGAAGTACCCACCATATTCAATAGCAGTAAAGGCTCCAAAAAGGGCAATTCATACCGCGAAGTAATCCTGGATTTTCAGGACAATCGAAATTATCAAATCCTGGGAGACCTCAACATGAGTGATTATAAGGATCAATCGTGGATGACCAAGGAAGGCAAACTCAAGATTGTTGGTACGGTGAAAGAGATCAACCCCAAAGCAATCACTCTGGATAATATTAAAATTATCTAGCGATAATACTGCAGTCCAGTTTTCTTCTCCGGCGTAATGGTTTATATCAATACGATATATAATTATATCTAATCCTCAAATAGCACAACACTTAATTTTCCCTTAATAACCCCTGTAATTACTTAATAATATACATTATAGCCCAACTCGATAAATCGTGGCATAGCAATTGTCATAAGTCTACCTGAATACGTTAGCGAAAAAGAAAGGATAGTAACATGAATTCAACAAACACTACTCTCAGTCGTATACCCAGCAAACTTGCTGGCTCTATGATGGCAAGTGGTTTGACTATCATTATCTATTGCTGCTTTGTAATCACACTTACACGTATTTAACAACAGAATTTATCGCATCGGATAAACTCCACTGACAGGCCCCCTGCATTATAAATGTAGGGGGCTTTCTTTTTTACTTCACCACAATAGATGTCCATCTATATTGACTCTGATCATTTGTATTAACGAATACTGAAGGATAAAAAATGAGTACCCAATTAACCTGGAATAATTTTTCAAAAAGCCTTTACTCCTCAGAAAAACTTGGACTCTATTTAGACCTGAGCAATGCTGGAATTTCTGAGCATGACTTTCAACAGCTCGAACCCAATATTCAAAAAGCTCTGTCTCATATGGACGCTCTTGAACAAGGTGCCCTAGCCAATCCAGATGAAAAACGCCAGGTCGGACACTATTGGTTGAGAAATCCTGAAATAGCACCAACCTCCCCACTTCGGATTGCCATTCAGGAAACCATAGATGGCATCCAGGCTTTTGCTCAAGATATCCTCGCTGGAAAAATCCGCACTCCCGATAATCAGGAATTCTCAGAGCTGCTCCTCATCGGTATTGGAGGATCTGCACTGGGGCCTCAATTCATTTCAGAAGCATTGGGGACTTCCAATGGTCTGCGTATTCATTTCTTTGATAATACTGATCCTGATGGGATGGATCGTACTCTGGAAACCCTGGAACAGTCCATCTCAAAAACCCTGGTGTTGGTAATTTCAAAATCAGGTGGTACTGCTGAGACACGGAATGGTATGCTGGAAGCCAAACATTTCTTCTTAGCGCATGGGCTGGAAATGTCAAAACAGGCTGTAGCCATCACAGGTGAGGGTAGCCACCTATATACAATAGCTCAGGATGAAGAGTGGCTTTCCATTTTCCCCATGTGGGACTGGGTTGGCGGGCGCACATCAGCAATGTCTGCGGTGGGTTTACTTCCAGCTGCTCTGATGGGAATTGATATCCATTCCTTCCTCCGGGGAGCCAGTGAAATGGATGTGTTAACTCGCTCAAAAGACACCCACCAAAATCCAGCAGCACTACTTGCACTGGCCTGGTTTATTGTCGGGGCTGGAACGGGTGACAAGGACATGGTTATTCTACCATATAAGGATAGACTATTACTATTTAGTCGCTATTTACAGCAGCTAATTATGGAATCCCTGGGTAAGAGTCATGATCTGAACGGTGATTTGGTTCAACAGGGAATCGCTGTCTACGGAAACAAGGGTTCAACTGATCAGCATGCCTATGTTCAACAATTAAGAGATGGATTGAATAATTTCTTCGTCACCTTTATTGAAGTACTATCAGATCGCCAGGGTGAATCAATCCTCATGGATGGTAAGAACAATGCTGGCGACTATTTGTTTGGATTTTTCAAGGGGACCCAGACGGCTCTCAGTGAGAACAATAGACAATCCATCACCATCACTGTTTCAGATGTTTCACCCGAAAGTGTTGGGGCACTCATCGCACTTTATGAAAGGGCCGTGGGTTTGTACGCATCTATGGTCAACATTAATGCCTATCATCAACCCGGTGTTGAAGCTGGGAAAAAAGCTGCTGGCTATGTGCTGGAAACCAAGAACCGCATAATTGAGACCCTGAATAGTACTGATGATGCGTTGAGTGTTAAAGAATTATGTAGCATTTTAAATATCCAAGGCCAGGAAATTCTGGTGTATCAAATTCTGCGTCACCACGCTGCCAACCATCCCCTGGAAATAAAAGGATCCTTCTTTGATCCCACTTCATTGATGGTTCGCATTCCTTAGCATCAACAATATGTAAGACTCTTTACGTTCAGATGCCTGGGAGTGGATACCCCCAGGCAACAAATTTATTTTTAGATAAAAAGAGATGGCAGTCTCGGGGAGAAACTGCCATCGGGGGTTGGTGTTGTTAACACCGGGATGAACAATCAGCTGAGGAAGCTAAAATTTTTACCCTCAATCAGGGTTCATTTGGATCAAAGCTGCGGCAAAGCCTGGCTAATTGTGGGGCCATCTGAATAATAGGAGTAAGCATCCAAGCCCTGAGTCTGGTAGGTTAAGCCATCAAAATAAATGAGACTTTTAGGAAAATCAGGGTTGTCCAGGATTAATGCTTCTGCTGTAGCTGAAACACGATTCTGTTTCAGTGTATAGGAATCAATTCTCCACTTTTTCAGCCAGTCAAAATTATCACCCAGGTCACCAAAATTCTTGCCAGCGCCAATGATATGATAGTTAAGATCGTTCTGATGCAGAATTACGATTCCTTTTTTTCTTGATGTTCTCTTGATAGCGTGGATGGCAATATCAAACTCCCCATCACCATTGAAATCACCACGCTGGAAAAAATTATTCATTTCAAAACAGACTTCATAAGAATCAAAGAAACCACTGCCCACGAGTGCTGTATAAATACCCTTGGGCAATTCATCATAACGAGCTTCTGAATTCATCTCACCTGCAAAAAGTGAAATGCTCATGATCAGAGTTATTAGGGCTATTTTACTTATTGTTCTTTTCATCTTTCGCCTCCAGAGCTTTTATCATTCATCCTGGGCTTAAAGTACAAAATCATGAGGAGCATTCTATCAGGGGTCCCCCTATTGTCATGTAGGAATTCCCTGACACAGTTCAGTCATCAGTTTGATTCTCCCTTTGCGAGCCTTATGTTTGGACATGTCTGGATGGCTTATAATTTCGTCAAAACAGAACCTGGAGATCACCTCAAACCTGGAGTTCAGGCAACAGGGTTTAAAAAAGAGACACCGCAAAAAAGCCCTTCAAATAGAACCTGGGGATTTTCTGTTCTATTACATCACCGGTGAACAAAAGCTGGCAGCAGTACTGAGGATCGAATCCTTTGTTTCTGAAGCAAGTGATAAGGTCTGGGTAAATCTTGGCAAAGATCCCGATGAGTGCTATCCCTGGCGCTTCGAGACAGCTCCGCATACAATTCTTGATGAAACATTCTGGATGCCTATGGAGAGGTTCTCCACTCAACTCCTACATTTCAGGAAGTGGCCAGCTAAAAACTGGAGGCTGGGACTTCAGGGGCAGATACATGCATTGCGAGAAGAAGATACTACCACATTGCTTCAAGCCTTTACGCAAACAAAAACCCTGTAAACAATTCGAATTCATACAATACAAACTCTATGTTCGGTGTAATATTTGCATAAATAAATGCACTTATTGTTTATAGACCTCGCGTAGATATACCTTACGGAGCGTGGATTCAAAATGCTGTATGATTGCAGCAGACGTCCGGCTAGATTAGCCCTAAAACATAAAGGATAATCATATATGACTTTCAGTTTAGAAGCCAAAAAACATACGTTACGACTGCTACATCACAATGTTGCCATTGTCTCTTCAGGTACAGGTGAAAACGCTACGGGAGCCACAGTCACCTGGTTTACCCAGAGCAGTTTCGAGCCACCCCTGGTGACCATGGCCGTGAAAGCTGATAGTCGCCTATACGCCGCTATTCACCAGAATAAGAACCTGGTCATCAGTCTGGTCAAAAAGGACGACAAAGCACTGGCAGGCGCCTTCTTTAAGCCTTCTGGTTGGGATGGCGATCAATTTGGCGGCTTCCCGGCGAGGGCCCATAATCTAGGTGGTGCAATACTGGAAAGCAGCCCTGCCTGGTTGGCATGTGAAGTAAGTAAAATAGTCGAAGAGGGCGATCATCATGTAGTTATCGCCAGGGTTGTCGACACAGGAATAAATAACGTAGAAGATGAAGCCATGTGTCTCTCTGAGACAGGTTGGCATTACGGAGGGTAATACTGATGCTCAGTGGTTGGGAAAAAGCGATCTTTGCTTTTGTTTTACTGGGTTCTCTGGGAGCAACGAGAATCACTTTCACGAAGATGTTCAAAATTATCGGCAGGGGGACCCTCCCCATCGACTGGTCTCTCGTTTTCAAGCGAATTCCAACCGGCATTTTTGCCTTTCTTGGAAAGCCTCTTTTCAAAACCCGACCACTGGCCACCATCATTCATACTGGAGTAGCCTGGGGTTTCATACTGTATATGCTCGTCAATTTTTTCGATATTCTCTATGGACTGATAGCAGGTTTCCATTTATTACCGAATTCCATCGTAGGTGATCTATACCGTCTTTTTGTGGATGTCTTCAGCATCGTCGTACTGCTGGGTGTTGTCTATTTCCTGGTCAGACGCTTTGTCCAGAATGACCCCGCCCTGCGTATTAATGAAAACGTCCTGGTCAATGAAAAAGCTCGCGGGGGTGTCTATCGTGATTCCGCCTTGGTGGCCTTTTTCATATTCTTTCATGTGGGATTCCGCTTTCTGGGCGCTTCCTTCGAACTGGCACAAGCCCATGGCGATGCATTCCAGCCTGCCGCTTCACTGTTGGCAATGGCCTGGTCAGGATTGAGTCCTGAAGTTCTCATCCTGAGTGAGCATATCAGCTGGTGGTTGGCTATTGGTTTGATCCTGGCCTTTATCCCCTATTTCCCCACCACCAAACATGCCCACCTCTTTATGGGACCACTCAATCATATGATCAATGATCGCGAAATGACTGCTGCTAGCTTTGAAACTATTGATTTTGAGGACGAATCACTTGAACAATATGGGGCTGCTCTTCTGGAGCATCTCCCTCAGAAGGACATTCTGGATGCCTATGCCTGTATCATGTGCAACCGCTGTCAGGATGCCTGTCCTGCATACATTACAGGAAAACCACTCTCTCCCTCAGCCCTTGAGGTCAACAAACGTTACTACATCCGAGAGCATGTCTCAGATTTAGCCGATGGCGTTGAGTCCCAGGATCGTTTGTCGGAATGGATGCTCACTGAAGATGCCATCTGGGCCTGCACCAGCTGTGGATACTGTGTTGAGGTCTGTCCGGTTGCTAATGAACCCATGGTAGATATCCTGCGTATTCGTCAGGATCTGGTTATGATGGAAAGCCGCTTCCCAAAAGAAGCAGTCACTACTTTTAAAAACCTTGAGGTCAATGGTAATCCCTGGGGGCAATCTCCTCAGGATCGTGAAAAATGGATGGAAAATCTTAAGGTACCCAAGATGCGCGATAAGGGTGAAGCCGAATATCTGTACTGGGTTGGCTGTGCTGGTGCCTATGATGCCCGGGGACAAGATGCCTCAAAGGCTATGGTGGAACTGTTGAATAAAGCCAATGTGGATTATGCAGTGCTGGGTACAGAGGAAACTTGTACTGGTGATTCTGCACGTAGGCTGGGGAATGAGTATCTATTCCAGATGATGGCGCAGCAGAACATCGACACATTCGATAATTACAAAGTTAAAAAGATTATTACCCAATGTCCCCACTGTCTCAATGCCCTGAAAAATGATTACGCCTCCCTGGGTAAACATTATGAGGTTATTCATCACGCAGAGTTTTTGGCAGACCTGGTAAAACAGGGCAAGCTCACTCCCACGAAGGCCAGTAACGCCAAGGTCAGCTATCACGACTCCTGCTACCTGGGCCGCCATAATGATATCTATGAAGCACCTAGAGACGTTATTAAGGCTATTCCTGGCGTCAGAATAGAAGAGTTCCCCCGTTCTGGAAATGAAGGCCTGTGTTGTGGAGCAGGTGGCGGTCGAATGTGGCTTGAAGAAACCCTGGGCGACAAAACCATCAATGTTGAACGTATGGAGGATGTTAAGGCAGTTAAACCAGACGAGGTCGCCACAGCCTGTCCCTTCTGTGCAACCATGATCAATGACGGTATCAAAGCCGAAGAGTTGGACATGTCAACTGCCAGCAAGGATATTGCTCAATATTTGCTGGATTCTATTGTAGAATAAGAAACATATATAAAAGAATGGAAGTGCCCATGTTAATACGTGGGCACTTTTCTTTTCTCCTCACTAAAAACCATTTCAATTCATAGCTGGCTAGCTTAGAATGATTCATGAACAATAACTCAAATGATCCGCGATGGACGGATTGGAAATGGCAGCATTCAAAAAGTTGTCAGGATTGGGAAACACTGGAGAGATGGTTTAAGGCATCAAATGCCCCCCTGCCATTTGATGCCACTGACTTGCACGCGCTGACCTCTATTTATCGTATGGGGATTACTCCCTACTACTTCAATCTCATTTCTAATTTTATTGACGCTGATCCCATTTATCGCCAGATCATACCTCATATTCATGAATTAAAAATTTCGGATGATGAATTGGATGATCCTATTGCAGATGACAATCCTGCGCGCGGATCGCGACCCTTGAAAGCCCTGATTCATCGCTATCCAAACCGTGTCCTGTTACTGCCCACCGCCCAGTGCGCTGTGTACTGCCGGTTTTGTTTCCGGAAACGCCTGGTGGGTGACACCTCGCACAACCCCCGAGAGGAAGATCTACAGGCTGCCTACAAATATATTGAGAGCCACACTGATATTGAGGAAGTCATCCTCACCGGTGGAGATCCGCTCACACTTGGGGATCGAGCCCTGGAAAAAATCCTTCAGCGACTGGATGGTATTAAGCATCTACGAATGATTAGGATACATAGTCGTCTGCCAGTCGTCAATCCATTCAGGCTGACTGATACCCTGGGTTCCATGCTGGCTGCGTTGTCAAAACCTGTCTGGGTATCAGCACACTTCAACCATTCCTCTGAAATCACGGCAACAGCTCGCCAATACATTCAGGGTTGGGTGACTAAGGGTATACCCTTTCTCAATCAAAGCGTCCTACTTCGAGGCGTGAATGATTCTCCTGCTGCATTGAAAGACTTATTTATGTCACTGATTGAGATCAAGGTCAAACCCTACTATTTACATCAGACCGACATGGTCCGTGGAACGGGTCATTTACGCGTTTCAGTAGAAGAAGGTTTGCTAATCCTAAAACAACTTCAGGGTGAAGTACCTGGTTATGCACTACCTCATTATGTGTTGGATCGTTCGAATGGGCTTGGGAAAATCCCACTTCAAAATATTTATATATAGATGTTTTAGATTCGTAAATGGTGATAAATCAGGACACATATTCTTGATCACATCCTACTTATAATACATTTGACTGTTTGCAGTTATTTTTAAATTGGTGCATAATACAAATGGAGGATAATATGACAAAACGTTACCTAGTTGTACTTTTATCAATAATACTTGGCCTGTTTATGTGGTCATGCAGTGAGCCCGAAGAAGATGATACGACTGCTCCCGCAGCACCAACAAACCTGGTTTCCAATCCCAACGAATCTGTGGATGGCAAAGCATACATAAGCTGGGTAGCTCCTGCAGATGATGATGTGGTTCTCTACAGGGTATACCGTGACACAGACACGGGAAGCTTTTCCGAAATTTCCAGTAGTAGTGAAACTTTTTACACAGAGAGCGGGCTTAACTATGATATCGCCTACAGTTACAAGGTTACGGCTGAAGATGATAGTGGAAATGAGAGTGCTTTCTCTAATACTGTTGTCGTAACCCCATATAATCAATTTTCACCAGCTACTCCCACTGGACTAGAAATCAGTGCCCGCAATATCGAGGCTGATGGCCTGATCAATGTTGAATTGTCCTGGGTGGCTAATACTGAAAGCGACTTTGCATATTACAAAATTTTCAAGTCTGCAACAACACCATCATTTTTACCAAACAATGATTCATATTTAGATTCAGTCACCAGTATTTTTTATGAGGATGAGGATATCGTACCCGGAAATACTTACCATTATCGTGTCGTCGCCTACGATTTAGGAGGGTTTGACAGTGACCCAACACTGGTGGTTTCAGATACGCCACTTGAAGTACCTCAATTGACCAGACCAGCTCATCAGGAGGAGGGCGTTTCACAGCTTCCAACCTTCGAATGGACTAACGTAAACATGGCAGTGAAATACAAAATTGGTGTTAAAGAATCATCCCAGGGAGCAAACATCTGGGAAGAAGAGGTGCTGGCCACAAGTGAAACTTCCATGAGTATTACCTATCCTTCAGACGCTACAACTCCGTTAGAAGCCAATACTCGCTATTTTTGGATCATAGAAGGTTATTCACAAGATACTGGTGAAGTCAATGTGTATTCTTCAGTGAATTATTTCCGGACCCAGTAGCAGCAAAACTTTCATCATAAACAAAAAGAGGCTCTGATATCAGAGCCTCTTTTTATTTATGGATAATGTGGCTTAAACGGAGATATTAGCACCTGCTGAGTTGGCTAACATGACCATCACTGCCTTTTGAGCATGCATGCGGTTCTCGGCTTCATCAAATATGACTGAATTGGGTCCGTCAAGTACCTCTTCGGTAATTTCCTCACCGTAGTGGGCAGGTAGACAGTGCATTACCAATGCATCAGATTTGGCATGACTCAATAACTCCTTGTTGATCTGGAACCCCTCAAAATCATTCAGTCGTTTCTGACGTTCAGCTTCCTGGCCCATTGAGGTCCACACATCAGTATAGAGCACATCAGCATCCTTTGCCGCTTCAACAGGATCACGGATTACTTCAATTTTGCTCAGACCAGCAGCCTGCGCTTTGGCCAGGGTCTTTGGATCTGGGTCATAACCCTCGGGTGCAGCCAGTACAAAATGATAGGGTACCACACAGGCGAAATTCAGGAAGGAATTGCAAACATTATTGCCATCACCAATAAACACGACCTTCTGATTTTCAACCGTCCCTCTATGCTCATGAATGGTCAACATATCTGCCATGATCTGGCAAGGATGATTATAATCTGTCAATCCGTTGATAACAGGAACCGTGGCATGTTTGGCCATCTCAATCATGTGTTCATGTTTGAACAAGCGAGCCATGATCCAATTGTTGTAACGCGAGATTACTCTTGAAATATCTTTGACTGACTCACGTTTACCAATGCTGATATCGTTGGGCCCCAGATACAATGCGTGTCCACCAAATTGAACCATCCCCGTCTCAAAGCTCACGCGTGTACGCAATGAAGGTTTAGCAAAAACCATGGACATGGTTTCATTGGCAAAATAGTGATGCGCTCTATCTGCCTTAACATCTGCCTTTAACTGTTTTGCAATCCGAAAGGTCTCATAAATTTCTTCCTTGCTAAAGTCTGTGACTGCTAAAAAATCTCGTTTCATTTTGCCTCCTTTACCTCAGATGATGGATGCCCCGGGGCAAACCAATTAGTGTAAAATTTCTTTCCTGACTGATACAAAAACTCCGCCATATAGACGGAGTTCATAATTTCTCACTGAAAAATATTTGATGTGATTTTCACAGCACATTAGATTTACCATTAAAGAATGTACTTGCTCAAATCTTGATCGGCCATGGTATCTTTGAAAGTTTTTGTAACCATGGATTTGTTAACCCTGATACTCTTAGTCGAGCTATTGGGAAGTTCAAAGAGGGTTTCTTCAAGCAGCTTGCTCATAATTGTGTGCAAGCGACGCGCCCCAATATTTTCCACGCTCTCATTGACCTCAAAAGCGACCCTGGCAATCTCAGCGATGGCATCTTTGTTAAAGTTGATTTTCACATCTTCAGCTCCAACCAGTGCGGTGTACTGCTTCAGGAGTGCTGACTTGGGTTGAGTTAGAATCTGGATAAAATCATCTTCAGTCAGGTTTTCCAGTTCAACTCTGATGGGAAATCTACCCTGTAGCTCGGGAATGAGATCGGATGGCTTGGACATATGAAATGCCCCGGCAGCAATAAAGAGTACATGATCAGTTGTAAGCGTACCATATTTAGTCTTTACGGTACTGCCTTCAATAATGGGCAGGATATCCCGCTGGACACCTTCTCGAGAAACATCGGGGCCACCACCGCCTCGCTCGACGGCAATTTTATCGATCTCATCAATAAATACGATTCCATCCTGTTCAGCCCTGCGAATGGCCTCGTGCTGAACCTTCTCCTCATCAATGAGCTTATCGGATTCTTCAGCAGTAATAAGCACACGAGCTTCTGCTACACTGAGACGTCTGATTTTCTTCTTCTTGGGCATGGCGTTACCCAACATATCCTGGAGATTCATGCTGAGATCATCCATCCCCAGAGGTCCAAAGATCTGCATCATGGGGCTGTTCGCATCTTCCTGAACCTTAAATTCTACTTCACGATCCTCAAAGTCACCCGACATCAACTTGACGTGCATTTT
>JAERTH010000163.1 GCA_016844955.1 Fidelibacterota bacterium
CCACCTTCGATGATTGGGATAATGTCCATGACATTCATTGATTCCAGAACTTGATTTGAGAAGAGGTCAATACTGGCTTCACCACCCATGAGTTTTTTGAAATCGGGTTTGGTCTTGTAAAAAGGCATCTCTACTATTTCTACCTCACCTGCAATACCAGCTGCACTTTTGGCCAATTCGATGGCATCATAGTAACCGCCAACTTCATCAATCAAGCCATAACCCCGAGCATCAACACCTGTCCAAACCCGTCCCAGTGCAAGACTATCCAGATCTTCAATATTGTCAAGCGCGTCCCGCCCCTTAAGCACACGTTCTTTGAATTTGATATAAACATCATCAATTGATGCCAGAATCATGTCATTTTCTACTTGAGTGGCAAGACGATTGCCCGAGGCAAAATCTGCATGATCACCACGGATAAGGCGATCCGTATGAATACCAAAACGTTCCTTCAATTGAGACAAATTCAAGCGCATTCCAGTAACGCCAATTGATCCAGTGATGGTTGATGGATAAGCAATAATGCTATCTGCTTGACAGGCAATGTAGTAACCACCAGAAGCTGCCACATCTGACATTGAGGCAATAAACGGTTTGATGTTGGTTGAGTCAGATTCAGTAGCCTGAAGCACCTCGCGCCACATAATGTCAGAAGCAAGCGCTGAACCACCACCACTATCAATACGTAGGACGATGGCCTTTATACTTTTGTCTTCACGAGCCTGTTTGATAGCCTTGGCAATCGTTTCATCGCCCATGGTTTTTGAGCCTGAGGGGCCAGGCTTGCTCTTACCGCTGACAATATTGCCCACTGCATAAATTACAGCAATTTTGTCACTAACTTTATCATCGCGCCACGCATATTGATAATCAGGATTTTCTTCTTTTTTTGAAGGTTTAATGATGTTGATCTTGCCCTCATTCAAATCCTTCACATATTTATCGAACTCATCTGGATACATTGTCCCCGTGATTAAACCTGCTTCAATGGCGTCTGCTGTCAGCATATAGGGACCATTGTTGATTACTTCTCTGGTTTTATCATCATCCCAGCCTTTTCCAATGGAAATCCCCGAGACAAATTCACTATAGATACCGTCCAGAAGTTGAGTATAATTGGTACGCATTGCATCTGACATGCTATGTTGTAGAAAAGGGTCAGCCGCTGTTTTAAAGGGGCTCACTCGCCAGACTTCCGGGACAATTGAGAGCGTATCAAGTAGTCCTCTAAAAAAAGTGACTTCCATTGCCAGTCCACGTAAATCAACTCCAGCCATGTCGTGGGTGTAAATCTCGTCTGCCATGGAAAGGAGATATGTGGAGGAATTCCCGAGACCAAACTTGCTATAGACAATGATCTTTTTGCCAGCATCATGAAAGCGCTGGAAGGCCCAACGGGCTTCAGTCATTTTGCTAAAACCGCCTCTAAAAGACCCTAGATCAATGATCAACCCGTGGATATCAGGGTTCTCAGTATATTCATCTATCTGGTCAATGAACTTTCTCAACTGTCTGCCATAGACCACCTGTCCACCGAGAAAGGGAATGTTGAGATCCATCTTGAACGGGAATTTTGGGCGTTTCACTTCAGGTTCTTCAATCAGCAGTCCATCCAGTTTCATGCGGATATAGGTCTGCCCATCCTTCTTTATGGCCTTTTCTGAAAAAAGAGAGCGGTACGGGTTTTCTGTGGTACGAACTACCAGGGTTTGTGCAGAGGCATTATCGGTTCTGCCATGACTTTCAACACCGAGAGTGGGCATATTTATACTGAAAGAAATGCCGTAACTATCTTCATCGCCACCTTCCAGATCAACGTAGGCATTCACCCGAAGTCCATCAACGGGCTCAATGAAGGCTGATAGAAAGGAGTTGTTTACATATTCTACTTCAGCGCCTGACTCATCCTTGAGCACACCAAAATCTAACCCAAAACCCATTTTGCCGGATCTGTTTTGAATCGCAACTCCACTGGTCAGTTTCAGAAAATCATTGCTGCCAGTCCATGCATTCTGCAGGTTTGCCCCCAGGGCCAACATTGGGAATGGTCGATGCATCCAGCCAATATCCAGCCGGCCTTCATTCCATAATGAATTATCAAAGGCATAACTCACTCCCAGCGCATGGGATTTGCTCATCATAAAACCCTGGCTAAAACTCCAGATATTCCGGGCTGAAGCCACATCCCATTGATACCCAAAACCCGTAGTCTTTGATTGACTATAATAGGCAAAATCCTTGGTAAAAACGGATCCATCAAAATGGGCCATCAGCATACTTTCTGTATGGTTGTTGAATGCCAGCCCAGCTGGGTTGTATCTGATCGCCAGAGGATCATCCACAGCGGCAACGGATGGCTGGAGGGGTTGCAGTTGGGATACCGGCAAAGCTTGCGCCATGAGTAGACTCGCACCAACAAGCAGAAGCAGTAATGTTTTTTTCATTTGAAGAATCCCTTCACTTTTTTCTTTTTGCCACCATGTAAGCCGTGGTCTCGGGCCATTGTCCAGGCAGCATAATCAATCTTTTCTTATACTTTTAGCTGTTTGTTTGAAGCAAAATCAACATGATGTACGATGAATGAATCAACGGTTCGCATGCTAAGATCACCCCCTTTCAAATGCGTAGCTATAATATGTTGACCCTCAGTGGGTAAACCAAACTGGAAGTCAACGGAGGCTCTATTATTTGGATGTCTATCAATTTCACTCATGAACTGACTCCCAATTGGCTTTTTGGTTCATCATTGGGACATTTCATCTTTGCTCAGGAATTAGGATAGGCCAGGCCAAGACCCCCTACTGTTTTCAATGCCCAGTCCTAAGCATCCATCGTTTTTTCACGTAATTCATCATCCTTAATCCAGTAAATTTCCGGCCAGATTTTCAGGACTGTGTCTTTCAACGTATACTCCGTTTGGGTGATTAATTATCAAGCCTTCATACTTCATATATGTGTTGGCAATCCTAGAGCCCTGACCGTCATCCACAGCGGAGTCGAGGGATGTATTCTCCTTGATTGTCATAGGACCGGCCCCCTTCGACTCCGCTCAGGGTGACGAGGTAAACCTCCCTCAACAACAATTTCCTTGCTTCTGTTTTCTGTTTTCTGTTTTCTGTTTTCTGTTTTCAATGCTCTATTTTAAATATGGTATCAATCACCGTTCCATCCACCCACTTCACCACACCGATGGGCTCATCAGTCAATTTTGGTTTTTGGGGTACACCACCAATAAGGTCATCGATTTCTGCTTTCAAATCCTGAATAGTTCTGATGGGGAGACCACTATCTGCTGTTGCCTCAATCAGGTCGGTCCTTAATGGGTTAATGGCAATACCACGCTCAGTGACAATGACATCCACCAACTCACCAGGTCCAACCAGGGTTGTGACTTCATCCACGATTACTGGAATCCGACCGCGAAAGGCCGGGATGGGCAGGATAGTGCATTTGCTGAATAAACAATTTTGCCAACCACCAATTCCGTGCAGCATCTGACCATCTGAGTGGGTGACAACGTTGGCATTAAAATTCACATCGACTTCCGTTGCCCCCAGCACAACAGCATCTAACAATGAGGCAAAATTTCCTTTTCCATGCCAATTGTAACTGGTAAAGGGAGACGTATTGAGGTGACCTTCGTTTTCGCGCATGGAACGAACACCCTCCAAATCGAAGGTCTGCCCATCCAGAATATAATCGGTGAGGCCCTCTTCCAGTATCTCTACCAGATATTTGGTTGAACCGCCACGCACAAAGCGTGCTTTGATACCTTCCTCAATCATCAATTCTTTCAAATAAATGGCAAAAGCCAGCGCAGTACCTCCTGCACCAGCCTGGAAGCTAAATCCATCTTTCATAATTCCCGCTGCCTGGACAAATTTTGCTGTCAATTCTGCGATATAAAGACGATCAGGTGATTTGGTGAGCTGGGTGGTACCAGAAATAATTTTTTCCGGTTCGCCTACCTTGTCCAGAACTACAACATAGTCAATATTTTGTCCATTGATCTGCCACGGCACACAAGGAAAAGGCACCAGGTTGTCTGTGACCACAATAACCTTATCTGCATACATGGAATCTGCCAACCCAAAGCCTAACAGTCCACAGGCTGAGGGTCCACGATCACCTGTAGCATTCCCCATTGAATCTGCTGTAGGAGCTGCTATAACTGCAATATCAATGTGTACTTCACCATCCTGAATTGCCTGCCAGCGTCCACCATGGGAACGTAAGACGGCCAGGCCGTCCATTTTGCCCTCTGAAACATACTTACCCAGAGGTCCATTCAGTGAACCCTCAACATATTGAAGAACCCCACTATCCAGATGTCTGGTTATGGGTTCGTGACAGGGAAAAGCGGCACTGGGAAACCAAACCAGGTCTTTAGTTCCAAGCTCGGCGGCAGCGTCAAACACCTGATTCATCACCAGGTCACCATTGCGAAAATGATGGTGCGATGAAACCGTCATTCCATCCTTTAAGCCGGCTTTTTCAAGGGCTTCTTTGATGGACCCAACAATCTTGTTCCCATCCATTGGATAGTCAGAGCAGGAAGCAATTGGTGGCGCTGCTTTATTGCCTGTTGGTTTATATCCATGTACGCCTTGAAATGGTACCTGGGGCTTACCATTGACCTCTGTAGGCACCAAACGTCCCGCAGCGTTTTTTACTAATTCATATTTCATAATATTTCCTAATTAACCTATAGGGGCTATATGCTATTCTGCGAAATAAAATCCTGACTCGCGGATGTACGGGCGCTTTGCAAAGCGCCCCTAACTTTCTTCCTTCCAATTCTCAGGGATCAGACCGGTATCAATGGCCATGTGGATGGTTCGCTCGGCACGTTTCACCACAGGTGGATCTATCATTTTTGAACCCACGGCGACGACACCGAGACCTTTCGCCTCTGCTTCATCAGCGGCAACAATTATACGTTTGGCTTGGCTTATCTCTATCTCAGCCGGAGCAAATGCTTCGTGAATGGGTTTAATCTGACGCGGATGAATGCAACCCATACCATCAAAACCGAGAGCTTTGGTTTCCTGGACAGATTTTCTCAGGGCCGCCTCATTGCCCACATCGCTAAAAACCGTGTCGATGGCTTGAATACCTGCTGCTCTGGCAGCATTCAACAGCATTGATCTGGCGAAAAATGACTCCTTGCCTTCCAAGGTACGCTGGGTTCCGATGTCGGCAGTATAATCTTCTAACCCCATGGCCAGACCCACATTGTTTTTACTTGCGAATGCAATATCCTGAGCATTCAGGACACCCAGAGCGCTCTCTAGAATAGGCATGTAATAAACTTTTCGATCCAAACCCTGCTCTAAGAGAATGGAATCGACTCTTGCTTCCATGGCAATGACCTGATCTGCAGTCTCTGCTTTGGGCAACAGAATGGTGTGGACATTATGGGGGATAATAGCCTCAAGGTCTTTCATCCCCAATTCACCCTGATTGATACGCACCATGCGTTCTGCACCAAAAAAATCCAGGCTTCGCAACGCATTGCGCACAATAAGCCGAGCGGCATCCTTTTCACCAGGGGGTACTGAGTCTTCAAGGTCCAGAATGACGCAATCCGGCTTGTGAATTCCAGCATTAAGAAACAGTTTCGGCTGGTTGCCAGGTAAATAGAGACGGCTTCGTCGAAAGCGTCCCGAGCTGGTATCATATTGAGCATGCCCTTTGAATTCTGGCAGGACCTCCAAGGTGATCTCAGGATGCGCCCGCTTGACAACCGCCTCAATTTGAGCCATCATCACGAAAGGCAGTGCGCCAAAATCATTGATCTTTACTAGGCCGGTAGTGATTCCCAGGTCGCCAAAAGTCTTTTCGACTAACTCCTGGATAGCATTTGAAAACAGAACCTTAACCTTGCTTTCAATCTCAATTTTCAGGGAGTCTTTGCCTGGCGTGTAGAACACCTGGCAGTCGGATTTGATTCGCCCCCCCTGGGGACCTGCTTGAAACATTTTGCTCATCATTACTGTACCTTAAACAAAGGGTTTTGATTTAATCTCTACTGTCAAAAGACCACCCACCAGAAGGAGATTGCTGAATTGAACGGCAAAGATACTCGCCAAATTCAGAGCCTTCAACCTTTACCGGAAAGGCAATAATAAATAATCGCGAACTTACAAACCGAAATAACAGTTCTCGCGCTCTGCAAATTGTATCCGCAGTAGGCTTAAGCCTGTTTAAAGTAGCTCCAAGACCTTAAGGTTGGCACGTGGAAAGGCATAAGTATCAATTTGATCCATGGAAATCCAACGAGTATCCGTGGCCGCCAGAGTAAGCGCCTCTCCGGATGTCCATTCACAGAACCAGGCGGTGAGTGTAATTTTGAAATGAGTATAGGCATGCTGGATGGTGCCAATATTCCGTGTGATGACGACATCTAAATTGGTTTCTTCTTTAATTTCCCGCAGCAGCGCAACTTCTCCACCTTCGCCTGATTCAATCTTGCCACCAGGAAACTCCCAGAGACCGCCCAAAAGTCCTGTTGGTGGTCGTTTTTGAATCAAAACTTTATTGTCACGCATGATCAGACCAATGACAATATTATAATGCGGCAGCTGGGATTTTTTAGCTTTAACCGGAAACGCTTCCATATCCCCCTGCTGATAACCCTCACATTCATCGCAAAGCGGACAATCCTGGCATTTTGGATTCTTAGGCGTGCAAATTACCCGGCCCAGATCCATGAGGCCTTGATTAAATGACCCTGGATTCTCTCTGAGAATGAGCTGCCCCAATTGGTCAGATATTCGCCGCCTGGTCTTAGTTTTGGCAATATCGGCATCAATTCGTCCGACGCGTGCCATAACCCTGAGTACATTCCCATCAATGAGCGGTGTGACTTGACCAAAAGCCATGCTTGAAATGGCGGCGGCGGTATAGGGGCCAATTCCAGGTATTTTCAGCAAGGACTCTAATGAATCAGGCAGTTGTCCATCAAGGGTATCCACAATAAAGTTGGCTGCTTTGTGGATATTTCGGGCTCGAGAATAGTAGCCCAAGCCCTCCCAGCTTTTCAGGATATGGTCCAATTCTGCTTGTGCCAGATCAGCTATTGTTGGATAGGATTTCATCCAGCGGGTGTAGTAGGGCCAGACAGTGGTGACCTGTGTTTGCTGTAGCATAATTTCGGCAATCCAGACCGCGTATGGGTCAGTATCACCGCGCCCAGGGACGGCAATATGCTGCCTGGTATCCAGGAACCACTTAAGAATTTTTTGTGAAAAGTTTTGCCGGTTTAACAAGCAGGAATATCAGGAATTGTTGTGTTCTGCCAGCGCCTTGATGTGACTATGGTCTGACCCACAGCAAGCGCCAATAAGCTCAACTCCCAGGGCTTTTACTTCATCAGCCCATGCAACAAATTCTGTAGGAGATACTTTTTTGTTCTTTTTCTGCTTTTTACCAGTGCCATGCTCAAGTTCGATGTTGGGATAAGCCAACAAAGGAATTGAAACCGCATCTCTGAGTTCCTTGAGAGCCATTTGGGATGCTTCCAGCGTGGAACAGTTTACACCAATTGCTGAAACACCACGTTTTTCCAGAAACGTAGCGGTGGTCACAAGATCATCACCATTATAGATTTCACCTTCACCATTGAGCGCAAAGGAAACCCATACTGGTTTTTCATAGCGCAGAGCCAATTCAGTCAGGCCCTTGGCTTCACGCGCTGAATTCATAGTCTCCAGCAAAAGTATATCAGTCGAATGGTGAGCCAGATTGTCCAGTTGGGCATCATGCCAGGGACGGGAAATAATATTACCAGGAAATTCTTTGGGTGCCCATGAATCAGCAAGGGGAGCAATTGCAGCTGCAATTTTGATATCCTTGCCGGATTCTTTGACAGTCTTCCAGGCCAGACGTATAGCCAACAGCGTGAGTGCCCTGGCACGTGTGTGTGCATCAACGCCAGAAAGTCCGGCTTGATGGAGAGCATAGGGTGTAGTGCGGAAAGTATTGGTGGTAATTACCTGGGCACCAGCTTCAATATTCTCTCTATGGATTTGAGTGATATCATCTGGATTTGACTGCAGTACTGTCGCCGACCACAGGGGTGCAGATAATTTGTGCCCCATTTCTTCGAGGCGTGATCCCATTGCGGAATCCAGAATAATTGCGCTCATACTAAAGGTTTATTCCACTATCGCCTGGCTTAACTGAATGACATTGCCGTCGGGATCTGAAAAGGAAGCCAATTTAGCAAGGCCAGGAATTTCTTCCTTGTCGAATAGTTTGATGCCTTTTCCCCTGAGTAATAATTCGGACTTCTCCAGATTTTCCACATCAAGCACTAATGCGCCAATGGGACTGGCATTCGTGGCCTTAACACCGTGAATGGCCATTTTAGCACCAGGGCTAATTTGAAACTCAGCCCAGCTGGAATCCTGATCTTCAAGAACCAGTTCAAACCCTAAATCGTCTTGATAAAAAGATTTTGCTCGCTCAAAATCAACCACTGGAACCCACACCAGATCGAACTGCTTATACCAACTCATTTACTTCCCTCATACCGTGGTTAAAAGTTCTTCGAGTTCACCGAAGCTGTCAACAACAAAATTCGCCTCTTTTAAAGATTCCCGATCACAACTTGTGGTAATTCCAATAGTTTGGCACCCGGCTGATGTGGCAGACTTCAGGCCAGTGGGTGAATCTTCAATTACTATGGCCTGGCTTGGTGCAATGCCCAATAACCCACATGCTTTGAGATAGGGATCTGGAGCTGGTTTGTTCCTGCTAACGTCTGACGCGGTAACGATGTGGTCAAAATCTACATCGATTTTGGAATTTGTGAAAATCTCATCTATCAAGCTTCTGGGGGTGGCCGTTACCAAGGCGATATGCTTCAGGCGTTTACGCATAATTTTAAAAAAATGTTGAAATCCGGGGGTGTATTGAACTGCCGCCGAAAACTCACCCCACAGAAGGCGACGGCCATCTGCCTGCAATTTTTCCAGCTCAACACCTAAGGCGAAGGTGGCCTTAAACCGTTCATAGAACAAACCTTCTGCAATACCTCGATTGGACTCAAAAAAGGGTTCTGGAATTTCGACCTGGTAAAGTTCGCCCAGTTTGATCGTGGCACGATCATAAACGTCCTCACTCTGGACGACAACACCATCAAAATCAAAAAGCAGGCCTTTGATGGGACCCATGTCTGGACGTTGAGTCAAAACTGTGTTATGCTTTCCTTCTGGTGAATGCAGAATGCTATTAATCAACCACCATCCACTGTTGCCCAGCCGGGATTTTTGGGAGTGGGGGGCAAGTTGGCAATTTCAGAGAAATAATAATTGCCGATATGCTTTACAATATCCTTGATTGACAGGCAGGCCAAAGGTTTGCTATCCTCATCGACAATTGGAACGTGTCGATAGCCGCCTAGCACCATATAATTCAGGGCAAATGCCAATGGCGCATCAACTTTAAGAATATCAGGATCGGGTGTCATGTAGTCCTGGACATCAATTTCATCATGAGACAGGTTCTTGCCAACGATCCGACGGATAATGTCCCTCTCAGTAAAAATACCAACCAGTTTGTCGTCTTCAGTGATCAGCAAACAGCCGATACGCTCTTCCTGCATCAGCTGCAAACATTCAGCGATACTGGTTTCACCTGTTATAGTGATTGGCTTTCTAAGGTTAATAGTAGAGATTTGATCTTCAAGATGAATGGCCTGACTGACTTGACTTTTTGTGGAAGAGCCACCTTCATTCATTATATCCATTTCATCATCAATGTGTTCATCGTAGTCGATCATAATTCCTCCAAATATCGATCTGGAATATAGGAAGATATTTGGGTAAAATCAGCTTGTTCTCTAAAAAGATGATAAAATAAATTTCAGCTATCTATAGAATTGTCAATGTTTAAGGTTGGTTTTGTTTATCTATTCTGCTTCAAATGCACCAGAACAATGATGGTATAGTTTAGAGACGGACCTGCTTTATTACAGTGGCACGTCTACGGAATTCGTCTTCGCCCATGGGCTACGTCGGGATAAAAAAAGGCCACCCAAATGGATGGCCTTTAAGAATCTGTGGGTTGAGGTTATCTCAATGAGATTCCAAGCCCTGCCGTGACAACCATGTTATTAGGCGTCTGAGCTGCATGAACATTCAAGTATGTTAGCGGGATAAGTTTAAGGTGGAGACCAGCGCCTAAACGAAGGCCAGGATCTGTTTCCATGTTAAACTCTACTTCTGATACACCCAGTCCAGCACTCTCAGGAACATCATACTTAATATCAATGGTGCTTGTTTCGTAGCCTGCATCAACATATACACCTAGTCCAAAGACCAGCAGGTTAATTGATTTTCCAACCTGGAGACTTAGGGCTGTGTTGCTTGAACTGAAAATGTCACCGATGGCCATCTGTGAGTAAAATGCACCAGCGGTGATATCTACTGGAAACAAGGGGATGGGAATAAACTGGTCAATATTAATTCTTGCGCCACCACCGTACATGCTGAAGACACCAATTTCTTCACCAAAATCGTATTCTGGAAATCCGCGCAGTGTCAGCTCTATTCCCATGGGAAGACCCAGTGCAAATTGAGGCATGGGAAGGGCCATTGTGTGAAGACCCAATCCAGGGATAGAGATATCTGGAATCGCGCCCACTGCAGTGGTTATATCTCCACTCAGCTGATCAACAGCGAGTCCGGCAGCCGTTGCATCACCAAGTGCGTCTGTTAATGCGCTTAACAGTTGACTTTCAATAAGACCAATTAAATTTCCGTCGTTCACTGCAATGGTCCCGACTTCATCTTTGTCAGCGGATACCGTAGGAACGGTTGTATTGGCATCTTTATAAACCTCGGCGAAAGGAATATTGAGTGTCCCTAAATCCCCATATGCGTCAGTAACATCATTCAGGTTAAACTCTAGATCACCCGTTGGGAGTGCAAATTCAAAAAACTTACTGTCATCATCAACACTGAGCCCCATCAATTTGAAGCTGAGATCAAACCCAAGCATTTTATGCACGCGTGAGCGATGGTAGTAGCCAGAATTCATCAACGCTCCCATTCCATCACCCATGGGCTGAATGTACATCGTGGCATTGTCACTAAGCATGTTGCTTAAGGTTTCTTCCAAAGACTGACCAAATGCACCTACAGTGAAGGTCAGCGTTAAAACCAAAACAAGTACCTTTTTAATCATATTTCCTCCTTATAAATTTATAGCAATTGAATATCGTTCAATATATGGACTGGCTTCAGGCAGTTCCAAGTCGTTTACACCAACTGTGAGCCAGGTCAATTCTTGAAAAATTAAGCCTGTCGTTAATAGATACTAGTGCTAAATATTAAACAGCCAGAGGCCCAAACAGTCACGTTGCGCAATGAACATGAAGAGATTGGTTCAATTTCTAAAATACGTGATCTATTCGAATCGTCATCTCGAGCAAAGCCGAGAGATACAGGTTTAAGGTGAATTTTGCATCCTTCGACGGGCTCAGGATGACGAGCATGTGCCTACTTACTACTTAACCATATCCCACTGCCGTCGCAACTCATAGAGCATGATCCCAAAAGCCACGGCTACATTCATACTGCTTTTCATGCCATTCTGAGGCAATTCAACTGCAAAATCACATTCACTTATAATTTCGTCCTGGATTCCGACGCCCTCATTACCCACGACAAAGACCATGGGAAAATCATACTTGGCCTGGGTATAGGATTGACTGCGTGTGGTGTGCTCAAGGGCAACGGCAGTATATCCTCGCTGCTTTAAGGCTTTCAGGGCATCAACAGCGTTTGGAATATTTCTCCAGGGAACCGAATACTCTGCTCCCAAGGCAGTTTTGGCAATTTCCTTGCGTGGCGGTGAAGCGGTATAGCCTGAAATGATTACTTCCTCAAGCCAGGCTCCATCAGCTGTACGAAACATAGAGCCTACATTGAACATACTGCGGATATTATCCAACAGCGCCACTACAGGCATGCGCGGGCGCATTTCGAGCTCATCGTAATCGGGGTTATTGTCCCTGAAAACATTATGAGGAATTGTCCTCAGCGGTTCGTGGTAAATATCAGGTGTGTCTTTTGATTTGGTCATAAATATGCTACCTGAGATGCTTAACCACGAAAACACAAAGACACAAATTTACAAATTGTGCTTCTTCGTGTTTTGGTGACTTTGTGGTAATTATTGTTTTTTGAATAGACATTTAGTTGCTTGGCCATACCCGTCTTCTATGAAAAAGAAAGTCAAGGAAAAAAGATATCCATGCCATCATATTTATAGATGGTTCCTTGACGGTGCGTCCTACCCCGTCCCTGTGAGTATTCCTGCCCTTTGTAAATAACGATAAGTTTATGCTGATTGGCCTCTGGTCAACATTCCTTTTGGTTGCCTGTATGGTTTCAGTCATTTTTTGAATGACATCCCGAGTTCTTAAGTTGCTGATAAGTCATGTTGTCTCTGTGTGAGACACATTCATTCTT
>JAERTH010000164.1 GCA_016844955.1 Fidelibacterota bacterium
AAATGGAATATCATCCACATAAGCTTCTTCTGAAAAATCATATGTCATATTTGACGCATGTACATTTACCATGAGTAAGAGGGAGAGGACTGTGGTCAGTAGAATGTTGTAGGTTAAAGTTTTCATCGCTCTGGTATTTTATTGTTTAACTTCAGATAGCATATAGCGAATGCCGTGCCAAAAATTGTAAAATACTGAATATAAAATAGATAGTAGCAAAACACCCCCTGGGGTACCCCCCTGTGTTTTGTGTTTCTTTCGAACAAGAATGTACGCTAGCGTACACAATTGAACACTTCTAACAAATGAAATTAAAGGTTTTTTATTTCTCCTCGCTTTGGTTTCGGAGGACAAGAGGAGCGTGGTTAAAACCTACAAGCCTTTGGGTTGGGAGCTGATATCTCATTCTTTTTGATACCACATCTGCCTCTGTGTAGTTTATTCCGGCGGGCCCAGAACCAGTACAATTTCACCTTTTACGTTAGTCTTGTCAAAATGGGCATGAACCTCTTGCAGACTACCCCTGACTTGTTCCTCGTATATCTTAGTTAATTCCCGGCTAACACTCACCTGACGTTCGGGACCGCAAAACTCCATCAGTTGGGCCAGACATTTAGCCAGTCGGTGGGGTGATTCATACAAGACCACGGTGGTTGCCAT
The DNA here is from genome assembly GCA_016844955.1 of Fidelibacterota bacterium. Lineage (GTDB taxonomy): Bacteria > Fidelibacterota > UBA8477 > UBA8477 > JABMPR01 > JABMPR01. The sequence continues at coordinate 661 of JAERTH010000164.1, forward strand.
GGCCGCAATGGCTTTCAGTCTGGTCTGACGACCTTTTTTGTGGGGAAGGAAGCCTTCAAAATAGAAACGAACACAGGGAAGACCTGAGTTAACCAAGGCCGGAACAAAGGCCGTAGCGCCCGGCAGACATTCCACATCTACCTGCTGCTGTATGCAGTTCCTTACCAAAAGAAAACCGGGATCAGAGATGGCAGGTGTTCCGGCATCGGTAATTAAAGCCATGCTGTCACCTTGTTTAATCCTATCAGTCAGATCTTCCACCACCTTGTGTTCGTTGAATTGGTGGTAAGCCTGCATCCGTGTTTGGATGTCGTAATGCTTCATCAGTTTGCCGCTGGTTCGCGTGTCTTCGGCCAACACCACATCCACAGTTTTCAATACCGCTAATGCCCTGAGCGTAATATCTTCAAGGTTTCCAATGGGTGTGGGAACAACATACAATTTCGACATGATACAAATCTAATGAATATTGAATTAGGATAATATTCTTATTTGGTCAGACCCATCTTATTGGGAGGATACGAAATCAGTTAGCAAATGAAAAAGTCCATCGTAGGTGCTAAAGGGATAATCCGCAGCCACATCGGTGGTCAGATGGTATTGTTGGTTTTCCTTTCCTCTGGTATAAATGAAGATTGCCGGAACTCCTTTTTCATAAAACGGACAATGGTCGCTATTACATGATTCGCCCCTGCTTTTTACTTCGGATATATATTCAGCTGTAGTATTAATGTTGTCAAACTGGTCGAAGACCTCTGGTAATACCGCGCCATTAACAATGGTAATGCCCTCACTACCGGTGCCCACCATATCAAGATTGACAAGGACTTTGATGTTTTCCAAAGGGAATAAGGGATGGTCTGCGAAATAATTGGAGCCATATAACCCGGCTTCCTCACCACTAAAGGCTATGAATACCATATTAGCGATTGTTTGGTTTTCAGCTAATGCATAGTGGCGTGTCACGTCCAGGAAAACAGCAACGCCACGTGCATTGTGATTGGCCCCCGGATACAGGGCATCTTTACCCATCATTCCCAAATGATCATAAGGGGCTGTGAACACGAGATATTCATCGGAAGATTTCTTGCCGGGTACAAAGGCCACCTCATTTTGTGTGGGGTAGTCTGTAAAATATTTGTTTTTAGCCTGAACATGAAGCTCAGAAGCATTGTTCGGTATCTTGTCTTTCCAGATCTTTAACCAGACCGTTTCTTCCACCTGCCTACCATTGGACACATGCCAGTAGGGAGTCTTGTCAGTAATTAAGGCGATAGCTTCAATACCCGGGATGGTTCTGCCGTAATGCCTACGCATATTTTTATCTCCAAGAAAGAAGATGCTTTGTTCGGTATGTTGTTGCATTAAAGGAAATAAGGAATCCATATGGGATCCTTCTTCTGTCATATCCACGATACTAAAAGTCTTGTTAACGTTGGCTGAAGAGCTGCTGATCACATAATCGATTCCGGGAATAAGTTCTTTACCATCGATGCTTAGCTTTATTTTACCCGGGAAGCTGTTTATGGGGAATGAATAGGTTTGAAAATAGCCATCACCAAAGGCCTGCAATTGGTTTTTCTCAAACTCTTTGGCAATATATTTTGCTGCTTTTTTATCGCCATGCTTCACATAACCCCTGCCGTAGTAGTCAGGGCTGGCCAGAGTTTCCAGTACTTCACGTGCATAGTTCACATCCTGGGCAAACAGTGAAGACATCATGGTCAGCAGGAAGAGCGTTGAAAGAATATGTTTCATCTTAAGCCAGCTTGCGGTCCAGTAAGGCTTTTAATTTTAAATAGGCCTCATTATCATCCTGCCATTGGTTGGCCACTTTCAGCTCAATGAGGAAGGCCTGAAGGCCTGCATTGGTAGTGAGTTCATTGAGTTCGTCGATGGTTTTGTTGTAGCGTCCCAAATCCCCACCAAACAATTCGTTGATAAAAAGAAACTTTTCATTAATACCTATTTCCTGTCGCAGGTCGGAAACCTGAGCATGCTGCATTTTCTCTGCCAGGCTTTTTTCATCAGGCTTGTTGAATTGGTCACTTACCGTGGCTTCAGCTGATGCCGAAAACAAATCGATGGTGTTTTTAGGAGATTCTTCCTCTGCCTCTTCCTGGGGAGGAGGGCTTTGCTGTTTTACTTCTGCAACAGGGGTAGGTGGAGGGGTAACTTCTACAACCTCTTTTACC
>JAERTH010000165.1 GCA_016844955.1 Fidelibacterota bacterium
ATACTGATCATAATTATACTCAGCCCTACCAAGCGAATGAATTTTGTGATTAGCATAAATTTGTCTCCAATTGATTTAATTGAGTAATGAATTTCACTGTAGTAATAGAACAGCAGTACACAGCTTCTTTGTTCTTACTGTGAAATTTTTTTTCTTTGCTTCTAGCACATTTAGTATTCCTCTTCCAAAAATAATGATATTAACCGTTTATAAAACACAACTGAGTCTGCTCCGAAAAGTCGGAGGGTCTGAAAAATATTGATTTAATGCTTGAAATAACAGATAAGTAAGGTATAATAAACTAATATAAAACAACTTATCTCAAAACTTGCATAAAAACGCGACATGTTCAAAAAATCCACCACCAACCGCCAAATTGATTTCCTCGGCAACATCGCCAGCAATCTCGACTCCACGAGAGCCGAAACACTTAACGACCCCGATGCTTGGTATAACCAGTTCTACGAACATGTCTTCTGCCGTTTCGATGAGAGTTGTTTCGAAGTCCTCTATAGCAGCACAATGGGTCGAACCAATTCATCGATCCGAACCCTCTTGAGCATGATGTCGCTGAAAGAAGGATTCGGATGGAGCGACAGACAATTATACGAGCAAATCGGTTTCAACCTCCTGGTCAGAAGGGCACTCGGTTTTGAAAACCTGAGCGATGCGCCACCGGTTGCGTCGACCTACTATTCATTCAAACAGGCAGTATATCAGTACCACATAGAACAAGGCCGGGACCTGATCGAAGAGACGTTCAAGGCGTTGACCAAATCACAAGCCGAATTCTTCGACGTCGACGGCAAGAAGATCCGCATGGACAGCAAGCTGATCGGTTCCAATATTGTTCGGTGTTCCCGGTTGCAGCTGATCATCTCCTGCCTTCAGGCCTTCTGGGAATCGCTCTCAGCAGAGTTACAGGGCCGACTTGACGAAGATCGCCGCAAGATACTCGACGAACTATGCAAAAAGAAACCGAACCAGATCGTCTTCTCCCTGTCAGAAGGGGAAAAAAGCCAGAAACTGATCGACCTGGGAGAACTCCTGCTGCATCTGAAACGCCATTACGATGACTCCGATAGCGACAAGTTCCCGCTTGTAGAACGACTCCTTGACGAACAATACCAAATCGAAGGCGACCAAACCAAACTGAAGCCCGGCAAAGAGATTTCGGCAAATTCCATACAATCGCCGCACGATCCGGATGCCGCCTACCGAAAAAAGAGTAAGCAAACCGTCAACGGTTACAGCATTAACGTCACCGAAACCTGTAATGACGAAGGACTGAACCTTATCGTCGACGTCCAAACAGAAAAAGCCACACAAGCCGATACTGGTTTCATGAAGCCGGCTATCGATAATGCAATAGATATAGTCGGTCCTGTTGAACAAGCCTATATGGACGGGGCCTATCAATCACCGGATAATGTCGAGTACGGTGAAACCAAAGAGATCGACATGGTCTTTACCGGCATCCAGGGAGCCAAAGGCAATTTCGAGTTTGTCAAAACCCAAGAAGGTCTGCTCGTACTTGATAAATCATCCGATACCATAATAGAGGGCGTCGAATATAAGGACGACCACTATAAGATCAAACTACCGGGTGGCCAGTGGCGCTATTTCAAACCCGAGCAAATCGAATGTTTTGAGCGACGCAAAGCCCTGGAAAATCTGCCTCCCGAAGTAAGAACCCGCCGTAACAACGTGGAGGCGACCATCTTTCAGTTGAGTTATCACTCGCGGAACAACAAGACCCGATATCGAGGTCAAATCAAAAACAAGGTTTGGGCAACATGTAGATCCGCCTGGATCAATCTGATTCGGATCCGCAACTATGTCAAAAAATCGGCCAGAGAGGCAATTCCGGCAACGGCATGATGTAAATGCCCCCAAAAGGCGAAAATCAGCCCTGTTATCCTCGGATATTGCGATCAATTATCAATGAACACGCGTGAGTCGAGAGAAAAAATGGAACCCGACTAACCTGAAGAAAAATTTTTGATACCGAACTGCGAGGATGCTGTGTTTTGCTTTCTCGCTTAAATAATCCCGCTTGTCTCAAAAAACACTTTTTACAGCGGACTCAAAATTAATATTTTAAATCCAAGCAAATGGCGGTTGTGGCGACATATGCGCGGCATTGAAAATACACATCACCTATCAAGAAGCAGTGCAAATGAATACCGAAGTTCAATCAATTTTAAAGCTGATGACCCTGGCTGAGAGGTTAAAAACAGAATTACGCCATAGCTGGTTATCCAGTGGACGAAGAGAAAGCGTCGCTGAGCATTCATGGCAAATGGCTTTATTAGCGCTCCTTGTTTCCAGGCATTTGGAACATCCAGTAGATATCGAACATGTTTTAAAAATGATCATTGTACATGACTTAGTTGAGGCAGAAGCGGGCGATATTCCTTTTTTCGAAACTGGCATAAGAAAGGACGAGAAAGCAGAGCGTGAACAGAAAGCGATTGAAAACATCAGAGACATGATTGACAGTCAAACCGGTCAAGAGTTCTATGATTTATTCCATGAATTCGAGGCGGCGAAGTCTCCAGAGGCAAAGCTGGCAAAAGCACTGGATAACTTAGAGGTACAGATTCAACATAACAATGCTGACTTTTCAACCTGGGAAGAAATTGAATACAACCTGGTCTACACAAAAATGGACAAACCATGTGAGCATGACTCATTCTTAAGAGCACTATGTGACGGTGTTAAAAGCCAGTCAGAGGATAAGATGCTGAAAAATGGAATTGATCCAGATATGATCAAACAAGGGTTATAATATTTAACAACAGTTACCCCATCTTCGACAGTGATAGGCACATTTTCAGGGTTTCTGAATCGTAAAGTGCTGTTTTGATTCATTCGGGTTTTTCAAAATTTGAAAAGTCATAGGCACACGTTTTGCGATTTTGTTGTTGACATACATGCAAATACATGCTTTTTATATAGGCATGTATATACGAACAATCAAACGAAAAAACAAGGACGGATCCACCGTCGAATACGTTCAGCTGGCCCACAACGTCTGGAATAAAGACAAGGGCTTCGCCCAGGCGCAGGTGATTCATTCTTTCGGTCGTCGCGAAGACCTCAATGTCGATGCCTTGCGTCGTCTGGTCAAGAGCCTGAGTCGCTTTTTGGATCCCGAGGATGTCATCGGGATCGAGTATCAGTCCGACGATCTTAAGTTTACCAGCAGCAAAGCAGCCGGAGGTGCCTATCTGATGCGTGCCCTTTGGAAAAAGCTGAACATCGATCAGTGTCTCGACAAAGTACTGTCCGGACGGTCATTTGAAGCACCGGTCAAAGAAGCGATCTTCGCCATGATCGCAAACAGGGCTCTGTCTCCTTCATCCAAGCTGGCCATCGAGCAGTGGGCATCAGAAGATGTCTTTTTGGGTAACGAAGAACCTCTTCAGGTTCAGCATTTTTACCGAGCCATGGACTTCCTGCTGGAGCACGCTGAACAGATCCAGGAAACGGTATTCTGGTCAACAGCCAATCTGTTGAACCTGACCGTGGATCTGATCTTCTTTGATACCACCAATACCTATTTCGAAACTGATGAATCAGGTACCTCAGAGTTGAAAGCCTACGGCAAATCCAAACACAAACGGGACGACCTGCCCCAGGTCACCATCGGGCTGGCTGTTACCCGTGAAGGTATCCCGGTTCGCTGTTGGGTACTGCCCGGCAACCAGCATGATTCCCAATGTGTCGATCAAGTGCAGAAAGACCTTAACAACTGGAACCTGGGCCGGGTGGTCTGGGTCATGGATCGCGGCATGACCAGTGAGGCCAACAAACGTGTCCTGCAGCGTGCCGGCGGCCAGTACATCCTGGGCGAAAAACTGACTGGCAACCACCTCAACGAGCAGGCATTGTCACAACCGGGGCGTTTCAAGATCATCACCGACAACCTGCATATCAAAGAGGTCTTCGCCGGTGAAGGTACTGGAAAAACCCGTTATGTCATAGCCTACAACCCCGAAGAAGCCAAGCTCGACCGTATCAACCGAGAACGAACGCTTGAGCGGCTGGAATGCGAACTCAATGTTCTCAACAGCAAGGGCAAAACCAAGTCCCAGTGCAAGGTGCTGCTGCACCAATCCATGGGGCGTTATGTCAAAGAACTCAAGAGCGGTAAGCTCAAAATCGACCAGTCCAAGGTCAAACAACAGGAAAAGCTGGATGGCAAGTACCTGCTGTCCACCAGTGATAGTCATCTATCAGCCGAAGATATCGCCTTGGGCTATAAACAGCTGATGGAAGTGGAACGAGCTTTCAGGACCATGAAGTCTACCCTAAGCCTAAGGCCTGTCTATCACTCGAAAGATGACCGTATCCGTTCTCATGTGCTGTTGTGCTGGCTGGCACTTCTCATGATCCGTATCGCCGAGGTCGAAATCGGTGCCACCTGGCCGACAATCCGTAGCGAAATGCAGCGTCTGCATTTAATCGATTTTTTTGATAAAAACGGGCGTATTCTACAGCACACCGAGACCACGCCCAATCAGCGCAACATGCTGAAAAAGCTTAGTATCAAACCGCCGAAACGGGTGTTGAAAGTCGAATTATCGGCCTAAAATCATAGGCACTACACCAAAACCCGCTATCTCAGCAATTACTTGTTTTTTAACCATATTCGACGATCTGTTGGCCTATGACTGTCGAACACAGGTTAATGGTCAATTTATTTGCAACAGACCACTAGGATAATATCGGTTATTCACCAAATTCAAGGTTGAATCTGGTCTACTTATCAATTTGCCGGTGATTGAACCGGTAAGCATAAGTTTGAGATTTGAATTGATCCTTGGGTTAAAATAGTGCGAGCCTGCACGGGCAAGTGCAACAGATCCCTCCTCCTGGAACCTTGCTGGTCAGATTCAATAAAAAATCAGATAATAGATAAAAAAACGACGTTTCCCTGATACCATGCCCCATCGGAAAATGAGCGATAATCAACAAAGCAGTCCCCCCCGATTTGAAATCATAACCTCCACCACACCTGGTGGTTGCGGTTATGTTGAGC
>JAERTH010000166.1 GCA_016844955.1 Fidelibacterota bacterium
GACCCAATCATTCCTATCCTATATGAAAACCAAGCACTCATCGCTGAAAAACGGGGTGATGTTGATCTCGCTGTAAGCAAAATTAAAGCAGCGCTGGAAGTCAGCACCGAACTTGACTTTGTGAATCATACGTCGAGTGAATTTCTCTTTTTGGGCGAAAAATACGAAAACCACTATGCTGATCTGGAACAGGCCGAGCACTATTACAAGCGGGGATATGACTGTTCCATGCGTTATGCCGAACATGGAATCAGCCTGACAGGGGACCGAAAAGCTGTTGTGGATGCCTATCTCAGACTCATAACCAGCAAAGATACAACAAAGGAACCTGCATCACCTGAGAAGCCCAAGGATCATTTTGCTTTTGCTCAGGGTAAAGCCTGGAAGGACATTAAGGATATATTCCAACATCAGCTCATCCAATTTCATGGAGCACACCGGAGGAATAGCAAGCAGTTGGCTGATAAACTATCCATGCCTGCCTCTACCCTCTATTCTCTCCAGGATCGCCTCAAGCAACGTGGTTATCTACTACATGGCCCCCAGGAAATCCTGCAAACAGAGAATCTGGATTTAGGTGAATACCTTGAAGCACATGAGAGTATGACATGGGAGGAAATCAATAAGGTATTTGAACGCGAAATGATGCATTATCTCTATGAGAAGTATGGTTACAACAAACATAGGATGGCAAGTATACTGGAATTGAGCTATCCCTCCATCATTAGCAAAACGCGTGAGCTGACTCAGGTAGATGACCATTTTCTCACGAACTAATTCGAGCCACCCTGGTAAGTCGGTACTGGATGATTCTGAATTTGGGACCATCACTTTCATCGCCAACTCCAGATCTAAATCCTTACGACTCTCAATTCTGCCCTTTCAGGGTCTACAGGTGACCCTACCCAGGCGTTATTCTCAAAAAAAAGCGCTCGTATTTGTAAACAGCAAACGGGAATGGGTACACAAGGCGCTTGCCCGGGTGGCTTTGACTGAATCCCGGTCACGTGAATTTTTTGAGAGCGCCCCAACGGTTAAGCGCCAGGATATCAGAGTATCGCTGGTTAATCGTTTGTCTGAATTGGCTGAACAACATGACTTTCAGTTTGGCAAAGTGAGTATCCGTGATCAAAAGAGCCGGTGGGGGTCATGTTCCTCAAGCAATAATATCAGTCTCAATCAGAAACTTTACTATTTACCCGATCATCTAAGAGACTATGTATTGGTTCATGAATTGGCCCATACACGACAAAAAAACCATTCCCGGGCATTTTGGGATATCATATTTAGCATCGATGACAAGGACAAAGTAAAACTGATGCGCCGCGATTTACGCAGGTACGAATTTCTGTTTTATCCCCCCCCACACTCCTGAATTCAAATCAAATAGTCAAGGTTTCTGACTGTGCTCCGATAATGAAGGTGGTATGAAGATAAAAATCACTATCATTGTCCTGAGCATCCTCGCGCTGCTCATCTGGGTTAGCATGTTGGAACACGACTCTGGTTTCAGCAAGTTGATTACTCGGGAGAAACAAACCTCCAATCCTAACACATTTAACGACCGTAGTTTTGCTAATTGTGAAAATTTTGCGGTAATCATCTCGGCTTCAAAACTGGCCAGAAAGATGGGGGTCACCAAAGATTGGATTATCCAAAATTATCAAGTTCCCGTTTATGCCGATACGGTTGAAAATTCGAATCAAGTAATCGGTCATGCACCACCGGGGGGGCATTGCTTTATCGTTGAGCAGGATGATTCATGGTTCTTTATTCAGACACCGGGATCAAATGAACTTGGCTGGCTAGACAAAAAATATGTCGTGGGTTTTGTAAAAAAGGACCCCATCACACTTCTCCCTTGCCCGGGAAGAATGTAAGCCAAAAGCTCCTGTCAATCTGATGGGAGCTTTTGCTGCATGATCATTTAATCCAAAAGATCCTTCAATTCTTTTTCAATCCTGACACCCAGAAAATAGGCTTCCATCTTTAACTCCGTTGAAAGATTATCCAGTTCGTTCAGGATGGGTTGTTTGAAGCGGGTAGTATCCGATGGGTTGATCCAGTAGCGAACCTTGACCTCCCTGGTTTTCAACAGATTCCCAATCCGGATGCTGGAAGGTTCCCGTATTTCCAGGGTGAGGGATATAACCTGTTGACCTACAATATTCTTTTTACGCTCATACCCTGTCAACCAAACGGCCACATCCTCCTTCACTTCAGAAACCAGGGCCCAGTCCGATTGCATTAAATATACCGTTGCCCCAGCCTGGGCAGGTGCCAGATCTGCTGTTTCCGCAAATGGAACCTTCAAATCAATTACTGTCTTCTCTGCTGCGCTGACAAAGAGGGGAAGTAAACCCAGCATGAACATGGCTACGAAACGTTCAGGTATCTTCATGAAAATCTCCATTGTTTGAGAGCTACCGGCAAAATACGTTAGATAGCCAGTGAATAAGACAATTATTCTCCAGCAGTGTTACCCAGGTCACAAGCTAAGAATTGGGATGATTATGCAGACAGTTAAGTGGGGCAGTATCGGTTGCGGCGATGTCATGGAAGTGAAAAGTGGTCCTGCTTTTCAGAATATCGAGCATTCTCAACTCCATGCTGTCATGAGGCGTCAGGGAGCGTTGTCCAGAGATTTTGCTGAGAGACATCAGGTACCACACTGGTTCAACGATGCATCTGACTTGATCAATGATCCTGAAGTCAATGCTATTTATATTGCGACTCCACCTGACTCTCATCTCCATTATACTCGCATGGCCGCCCAGGCAGGCAAACCTGTCTATGTGGAAAAACCGATGGCCAATAGTTATGCTGAATGTCTCGAGATGATCAGCGTCTGTGAGCAACATCAGGTTCCACTTTTTGTGGCATATTATCGCCGGGCCCTGCCCCGTTTTCTTAAAGTGAAAGAGATTCTGGATTCAGGCCAATTGGGTGAACTCGAGACTGTAAATGTTAAGCTGCTACAAAGACCCAAGAAGCTTGATGTATCAGGCGGAAGCAATTGGAGGGTGCAACCAGAGATCGCCGGTTGCGGCTACTTTTGTGACCTGGCTTCACATATCTTTGACTTGTTACAATATCTACTGGGAGAGGTAACCTCTGCCTCAGGGTCTACTGCCAATACTGGTGGATACTATGAAGCAGAAGATATGGTACAGGCTGAGTTTGAATTCGAGAGCGGTCTCAAAGGTTCCGGTTTATGGGACTTTAATGCCTCACAGGACCTTGACAGAACAGAAATCATCGGTACCCTGGGTAAGATCGCCTTCACCTTTTTTGCTGAGGCTGATGTGACATTGACAACGAAAGCCGATACTCAACACTTTGTTATACCTAACCCTGTTCATATTCAACAGCCCCTGATTCAGCTTATTGTTGATGAACTCCGCGGGAAGGGAACCTGCCCCAGCACGGGGGAGTCAGCAGCCAGGACCAACAGAATCATGGATCAAATTCTTCATAGGTTGTAAATGTTATTAGTGGTCAGGATACGATTTGCACCTGACTGTGGGCGATTTCCTATGGAGCTGGCAGTTCGGTACCTAGAATTTGGGGACTCCATCAAGGAACTTATAGCCCACTTCCACAATAAATTTATTCCCTGAAACCTCATCTTCAAGTGCTGGCAATTGATCCAGCAGTGGCTGATTAAAGGCAGCGTTGTTCCAGGAATAGTGGTCCACGGCAAAGTCAAAACTTAATTTCCCAAAAGAAGTACCAAACCCAAAGGTAAAGCCGGTCATTTTTATGGGTTCAGAGTCAACTGAGTTGCTCGTCGGTAAGCCCTCTGAATAGAAACCAGTCCGAAACTTATTCTTTCTTCCGTACTCCAGTCCTATACGCATCCCCTGCCCATTGTCAAGTTCTGGGGAAACGCCATGAACTTCCATTTTTGAATAGGCATAGCTACTGCCCTCATACTGTATCTGAAAAGCACCCTTAATGTAGGAAAAGCCATAGCCCACATTCAGGGGCGACTTGAAGAGTGAATGCTCTCGCAGATTGGTGTTGTCATTGGTCCAATAGTCAGAGGCCATCCATTCATAGGGGCTAACCAGGGTGAGACCGGCTTCCAGTGCAGACCCCAGCTTAAGCAATGCACCCAGCCTGAAAAACATGAGGTGTCCCGTATTGAAGGTTTCAGCTAAGCCTGAGACATAGCTTTCATCTACATAGAGGACATCTTTGCTGAAATATTCACCACCAGGAACATAGTGAAAGGTCATGCCTACCCGGAGGGTCTTCCATGGATTAAAGCCAGCTCCAAGGTGAAACACATTGATTCCAGGTGAACGATCCAGAGAACGAACATATGTGGACCCTTCTTGCACATAGTTCCACGAATGCTCATTCACCCATTGGTAAAATTGACTTACTCCCACCCCATAACTCAAACTGAGATCTTCATATTCCAGGTTAGAATTAGGGAAGACAAAGATCAGATTCAGAGGCGCCTCTACCGGTGTAGTCTCAACTTTACCTCTTGACGATAATGCATCAAGATGTCCACTGGTCTGGGTGGGCATATCCAATGAGTAATAAGCAGAAAGTTCTGCGTGACCAACACCGGAGAGGGCTGCAGGGTTGTGAAAAAGGGCAGTGCTGCCATTATCCATTACGGTTGATCTGCCCAGGGATGTACTGCGAGCCCCCAGGTTAGCGGGGGTCCAGTCTGTGGCAAATTCCTGGCCAATTGTGATCAGAGGTATGCTCAGGCAAATTATTCTGAAGCCGATTAGGAATGATTTAATCGAAGGAATTCTCATTGATTGCTCAATTCATACTTAATTATCAACAACACAGCGGAAGCCGACATTTGCATTTGAATTTTCTGGATCCATGGAGTATTGAACCCAGGTCTGCAAATACGTTGAAGAATTACTGAAGCTTCCTCCCCTGAGAACTCTGTCTGTACCATCAACGGTGGCCGTCCATTCCCATACATTCCCTGCCATGTCACTCACACCATAAGGGCTTTCTCCTGTGGTTTCGCCCACTGGTTGCGTATCACCTTCACACCCGGAGAAATTTGCCTGATCACAGGTTGGAGCTTCATCGCCCCAAGGATAGTCGTAACCAAAATCTCCGCGAGCAGCCTTCTCCCACTCTTTTTCTGTGGGCAATCTTAACCCATAGTGCTCAGCAAAAGCAGTTGCACCGTACCAGGTAACTTCGGTTACGGGATGGTTCTCATAGCCAACATGTACATATAAATCGCCTGCTGCATTAAAGATATGCCCCCCAACCGCATCATCTAAATCCAGATATTCAAAGGAACCAGCCCCTGCATAGGGTCCCGTAACAGCATCAGCACCGACAGAAATATCACCTGCTCCCCTGGCTGCATTTAGATAGGTTAAGTATTGGGCGTTGGTCACCTCATAATGCATCATTAGGTAATCCAGATTGAGATCAGAAGTCAATGTGGCATCTTCACCATAATTATACACCCCGGCTGGAATCAAATTTGTCCCAGCTAAGGCCTCGCCACTATA
>JAERTH010000167.1 GCA_016844955.1 Fidelibacterota bacterium
ATATTCGTTTAACCGTAAGGCATTGGATTGTAGCACAAAAAGATTTTGATCTAATTGTTGGCGCTGGATTTCCACGAGTTCACTTTCCAGATTCTCTGGAGGAGATAAGCGTGTGTCCAGTTGGAAGTAAATAGTGAAAACCACAAAGAACACCAATAAAGCCATCAGTAAAAGTACTGCTGGCCTGCGAAACATATGTATTTTCTTAGGCTTCATTGACCTCCTTTATTAATTGATTCAAGCCCACAAATTCTCCACATGTGAGTAAGGTACTTAAGCTTACACCAAGCATGCCGTGCAAATTTATATTCTGTCCGGTAAAATACAAATTTGGAATTTTGGTTTTTGGTGTAATATAAGAACGGAGTGGATCTCTGTAGTCGCGTAAACTTCCATACATGGATCCGTCAGCGTTTCCAATATAGCCTTTAAAGGTAAGAGGTGTACTGGCATCGTAAGACACAACCTGGCTCTTAATGTCAGGAAATCGTTCTGCAAGAAGTTCAATCAAATCTTCTGATTTTTGTTGTTTCCATTCTTTGTAGGTATCCCATGTATTTGAATGCTTTCGTTGCTCCCACCGGGCAACTTCCTCATATTTCATATAGGTGAGCACACTTGCCGAAGAAGCAAATGCTTGTGAATGCTGATCAGGAGCTGTGCTGAGAAAATAATAATCAGGCCAGTTCATTTCCTTGTATGAAGAAGCCTTCCATACATCATTTCCTTTGAAATACTGGTAATTATGGTTTAAAAAGGGGAAGCTGTTCTCCTTTAGTTTCAGGTGAAGGCTAAAGGATGATATGGTGTTTTCGATGGATTTGATTCTGTTAGCATATACTTTCCGTACCAAAGATGGGTCCAATAAATCAAGGGTTTGGGCAGGATGAAAGTTGGAAATAAATTGTTTGCCATAAAACTCATCACCATCACTGGTTTTCACACTGATAAGCTTGCCATTGACTGCTCCAAAGCCCACGGCCTCTTTCCTGGTGTGTATTTCTCCTCCAAAGGACCTGATGTGTTCAGCCAGTAGATCAGCAATTTGAAAGCTGCCTCCCACTACTCTATAAGCGCTTTGAAGGAAATAGTTGTTGATAAGGGCATGAACATAAAAGGGTGCACTTTCCTTTTCTCCGGCATAAATAAAATTCTGAGCTGATAAAACCTGCCGAAGAGTAGAATTCATTGTCAGTGAATTGATATGCCTGTATGCACTCAATCCAATATAGGGGTTGTCAAAAATGCTGGTGCTCACAGGTTGGTGCAGCCGATACACATCATTGCTTCCTACCACATCAAGAATACTTTTGGTATAATTCCTGATGGCCTGTGTGTCATTGGGAAAGTAGTTTGACAATTGATCTCCGAAACGCTCAAGTCCCATGGCGTAAGCATATTCTTTGCCCTGAATATTAAATATGTCAAAACCGTCCTCATCCATACGCTTCAGAGGAAGACGCTCGTAGATATTCAGGTAGGAGAATATTTTGTGTAGGACCTGACCTTCATCCAGGCTGCCCAAATAATGCATGCCTGTTTCGAAATGTGAAGATTGAAACTGAAAACCCTGAAGGGTGCCGCCCAGCTGTGGGTTTTTTTCAAGCACACATACTTTATATCCCTTCTTACTCAAAATCGAGGCAGTTTCCAAGCCGCCGATACCGCTTCCAAGAATAATGATATCGAAAATAGTTGTCAAAGGGAATAAGAATTATTTCGAAAGGATTAGTATAACAAGAGTTTTGGAGGAATCATGCCATTATTCACCCTTCTGGGTTTGTAAACTTCATCAATAAACAAATCGCGAACGGCAGAATTTATACCCTCAGCCCAATGACCGTCCATTCCACTGCCACCGGCTTTGCCAACTGCCTGGGTTGCAAACATAATGCTTCGGCTTTCTATATCAAAAAAGGTAATATAAACAGTTACTGTTTCATCAATTTTATTGAAGTTGATGACATTCACTACCATACCAATACCATTGTAGTCGTTCAGCTCATATGAGGCCACAATTTCCTGTATCTCGTTAAAAGAAACGCAGTAATTTACCGGTACTACAAAGTTTCCCGGTTCGTTGTAACGGTAGTTTCCGAATACGCCGGTGCCCCATCTCAGGTTGGGTTTGCCCAGCCATTTTTTCATTTTCTCAAGTGGAATGAATTTTTTCATCATCAGATCATTCCATTGATACACATATTCGTTTACATAGTTGATGCCGTCATTGGTTTTCTTGGGGTTGGTTAGCTTTAAATAGGTAAAGTCATATCCGTAGAAGACCACATCTCCGCGGAAGAATATCTGGTTGGCACCTGTGCCAAAAACTTTCACTCCGTATCTTTTATTGGACTGACAGCCTATGCTCCCCATCCGTGGATCATAAACAAAGCCCTGGTTGTTCGTCTTACTGGGACTAGGTTCCTGATAATTTGAAAATACATCTTTGTCACCAGAGGCGTATTTTATCATGAAAATTTCACTCTTTGCGATGGAATAACTTGGACCGTTCAAGTTGGATTGTTTCTTGTATTTTACTTTAGTGTCAAGGATTTCAAGAACTTTCGCTTCAATGTCTCCTCCGTTTTTTAGTACGATCAGATCCTGACCCACTCCTAAAAAACTGAAAAGCATAAGCGCTGCAACAAATAAATATTTCATGTTAATTATGGGTTGGTACGTCTACAAATGTATTAAAAAAAATGGCTGTAGCCACTGTTGTGAAAGGCTTTTTCAGTCCTTGGTTAGTAGCAATTTATGAAGGCGGTTGAGGGGATATACCTTGAAGTTTCCCGGATAAAATCTGCAGATATTATACAAAGTTTTACCTGCGCCACACTCAATAAAATGGGTATGACCCATGTCCAGCATTTGCTGAAAGCAATGCTGCCAATTGATGGGGTGGTCGATATTCCTGACCATCTCTTTTATGATATCTGTTTTATGCTCCAATATCCTGCCATCAATACATGATACCAAAGGGTAGTTTGGTGTTTGAATGCTATACTGTTCGTTTAAGACTCGTTCCAATGATTCGGCAGCGGTCTTCAGCATATGGTGGTGGTAGGGCAGGCTCACATATAGTGGAGTAGCAGACAAAGCACCTTCTGCTTGTGCATCCTTGAGTAAATGATGGAGAGACTCTTTTTTACCAGAGATGAGATAGGATACCCGCCCATTGTGATTCACAATTTCCAGAGAATGATCAGGCAACAAATCTTTAATTTCTTGATGAGTCAAACCAATGATGGATCCCATACCATATGCACCATCTCCAATGGCTGTTTTCATTTGATGGTATGCCTGAGAGATGATGTGTAGACCACTCTCAAAAGCAATGGATCCGCTACTATAAAGTGCAGCATATAATCCCATACTATATCCTGCACCAAGCTTTGGTGGTTGTCCTTGTTGTATTAAAATATCAGACAAGCTGCAACTGAAAATATAGCTTATCAGCTGGCTCCTCAATTCATCGCTTGCAAAATTGTTGGTTTCAATATCGAAATCCACCAGCCCCGAATCAATAATTTCCGCAGCCTCAAGCAGCCGTTTGGGAAAGATATCTGTATAATTTGAAAGCAGTTCTGGCTCGTTGCCAAGGTATTCTGGTACAAATGCAGGAAAAATAAAAGCTGTTTCCATGAATCATTATACCATTAGAAAATATTGTTAATTGATCTGTAAATCAATAATTTGGTTGCCGTGTTCAATAATGAGTAATTGCATTTCAACCAATTCACCAATGGTCCTAACCGGGTTCTTTACACTAAACTTACCAATGGTTTTCAGATCAATATTCTGGTTATATTTTTTTGTGAAGATTTCTATAAGTGCTAAAAACATAAGTGAGTCACCACCAAGATCTTCAATAATTGTTGATTCTTCATGGATATCTTCAATGTCTATTTCGCATTCTTCTGCAAAAAATTCATAGACAGTTCGTTTCACATCCTCCCGTATTGTATCATTTACAATTCCCATATCTATTATCTTTTGGCATCCCGTCTGACAGGCTTTTCCGTAATCAAAATTGTATTAATTTGCACGACAAAGATAAAAAAACAAAACTTTTGAGAAGCTGTTTTATTCTTCAAAGCTATGAAAATAAAACTCATCCTTTCGGCCGATGAAAAAGACCCCCTGAAAGGGCAAAATCCTTTCATGCCTTTGTCTCTTTTGTTGCTTGCTGAATCAGCACCTGAGCATGAGTATGTGTTGGTGGATATGCTGATGGATGAACATGACTTTGATGATGCGTCGACCTACGATCTGGTAGGGATAAGTGTGAGAATGTCGGCCCAGGATGCTGCTTTTGCCTTAGGGGATGCATATCGTGAACGAGGTGTGCAGGTCATAATGGGTGGACCACAGGCATCGGCCAATCCTTTGGGTGCCAAAGCTCATGCCGATGTGGTGGTCATTGGTGAAGGAGAAACGCTGTGGCCCAAAGTTGTTGAGGATATTGAAGTAGGGAAGAGCAAGGATTTCTATGTGTCTTCACCAAAAAAATATACAGCAGAAGGCTACTCGGTCTTTCAACTGGATCAATTGCCTGCACTGGAGAAGATTCCAATACCCATTAGAAAGAAGTTTAAACACAAATACACCTTCGATATGGTGTTCGCGGCTCGTGGTTGTCCCATTGCCTGCGACTTTTGTTCCGTAAGCCGTTTATTTGGAAAAACCTACAGACTCCGACCCGTGGATGAGGTGGTCAAGGAAATAGCAGGAATTCCATCTTACTACTATCTTATTGATGATACGGTTTTCGGAAGGCCCAATACCTATGCTTATTATGCAGAACTTTATGATAAGCTGGCGAAGCAAACCAAAATAAAATACTGGACAGGACAGGCCAACCTTGATGCCGCTGCACATGATAAAGGTAAGGAGGTCATCAGAAAGGCGGTGGATGCAGGCTTTTTATATGCAGCCATTGGCATGGAATCCATCAATAAAGAAGTGCTGAAGAAAAGTGGTAGTTACGCCAAAATGGGTTTAAACGGAGCAGAGGATTATTTGGAAAAAATGAAAGACAATATCCGTTTCTTACAAACCGAGGGTGTGTTAATTTCAGCATGGTTTGCCATCGGTTATGAAGATGATGATCTGGAAACCTATTACCGGACCTTTGACTTTTGCAAGGAAATGAATATCATGCCCGTGTTTACTCCTGTGCATGCCCTTGATGATACCGAACTTTACGATCGTCTGGAAAAATCCGGTGGCTTACAAGACCGCAGGACCAACCTTAGCAATGTGAAACACCCGAAACTGCAAAATGAATCCATTATGATGGCCATGGAGTATACGGTTGCCAAAGGCTATACCTTGGGAGCTATCACGAGTCGTTCCTTACATTATTTCCGTAATTTGCGGAAACTTGGTAAGGATGGAATCAGTGCCATCATCCACAAAACCATTTTTTCGTTTATGACCCAGTTAAAAATGAGAAAGATTACCACAAAAGAAAATGCAATTTTAAGAGCGAAAATGACCAGTCAGTAATGCATATGAAAAAGTCTCAAACCTTTTATTATCACGTGGAAGCCAGAGCTTATGAACTGGATTCTTACCAGCATGTGAATAATGCCGTGTTTTTGAATTATATGGAACAGGCCCGTTGGGATGTTTTCAGGCAGTGTAAGGTATTGGATCAGTTGCAAAAAGAAGGCTATAAAATCGTTGTTGCAGATATGAACACCCGTTATGGCAGACAAATAGAATTGTTTGATCAGGTGAGGGTGGAAACCAGGCTGGAACGCAGTGGACCCTTTCTGGTATTTTCACACCAACTCTTTAATAATAGTAACAACCAAAAATTAGCACGGGCCAAGGTGAAGACCGTTGTCCTGGATGCGGATAATCAGGCTTCTGACCTTCCAAAAATACTGGATAAGCTGTTTTTGCCGGAGATTGAAAATTTGGCTAAAGATTCAAGTGCCACACTTAAAAAAGAGGGTGAGCTAGGCATACTGGAGTTGGATAATCCTCCTAAGAATGTGCTGCTGCATCCGGAATTTATTCCTCGCTCAGCAGTAGAATCCATAGTGAATAGCGGAATCAAAGCGCTGGTGATTTGTGGAAGCGGGCGTTATTTTTCTGCCGGAGCAGATCTTGACCAACTGCAAGACCAAATAAAAAATGAGGAGCTCTTTTCAAGAGAACTGGTGGCAGGGAACCAATTGTTGAATTATGTAGAAGGCCTGAAAATACCAGTGGTTTGTGCCCTTTCCGGGGTGTGTTTTGGAGGCGGATTGGAAATTGCCCTTTCTGCACACGTCAGAATCAGTGAGCCACAAACCCTGTTTGCCATGCCCGAAGTCAATCAGAACCTAATGCCGGGAATGGGAGGCATACGGAAATTAGTGGGTTTGTTAGGAGAAGCGGCAGCACTCGAAATCTGTATTAAGGGAGACATTATCAGTGCCAATGATGCCAAAACCATGGGTTTGGTAGATATACTGTGTGAGAAAGGGGAGAGTAAAAGCTATGCCCTGGATTATACCAACAAACTCATTCACGACAGACCACTGCCAGTGATTAACAGCATTATTAGTTCACTTCATCATGCAAATACCATGAATCTGGAAGAAGCCATTGAAGCAGATGCCGCCCTGTTTTGTAAGCTGGCATCCGATGAATATAAACGAAGAGCTGGTGAGTAACATTGACCCCATAGAAAAGACTGTTCTTCTGCACTATGAAGATGACCTCGCGATCATGAGTTTCAATACCGATCGTGGCAATATGATGCATGAAGGCTTTTTTGTTGATCTTGCCCATGCTGTGGATGCTGTGGCTGATAACAATCAGCTGAAGGGCTTGGTATTACAAGGTAAGGGGCGTCATTTTTCATCCGGAGCCAATATTGATGAACTGCTTCAATTGATAGCCTCTGACGGATCGGCAAGGATTCCCAATTCCTCGGCAGAGGAATGGATGCTTAAAAATGTAATCACATTCAGAAAACTATATCAATTAAAA
>JAERTH010000168.1 GCA_016844955.1 Fidelibacterota bacterium
ATCAATATATATTAACGCCACAATATCGTTTTGCCATAAATTATAAATTGTAAATCACAAATATTACTAATATTCAATTCCTGATGTATTTTTCTTTTCCCGCTTATATTGAGGTCATGCTAAGCCTTCATCAAAAGCAAAAACAGCTTTTTACAACGCTAACTGAACACGCTTTAATGCTGGAAAACCACCCCATTGAAACCATTCACCAAATGCGTAAGTTAACCAAGCATATGCGGGCACTTTTACGGTTGGAAGCACCTGCTTCAACCAAAATTAATCACACATTAAAAATACTTAGCCGCATACTGGCCCCTTATCGGGATGCCCAGGTGAATCTTGAGACCTATGAACTGTTAATCCTCAACAAAAACTCCATACAAAGCCCTGGCGTTGTTGAGCGACTCCAGAGCAACCCCTATTACCGGCAACCCATCCCGGATCCAAACCATTTGGAGGAAGTGAATTGCCAACTTTCTCTGCTCCAAAATGAGATGCTCGTTCATAAATTCTTAACAAAGTCAGATACGATCATGTCGGCTATCCAAAAGTCCTATGCCGCAGGGCTCAAGTCTATGCGCCAAGCATCGGTTGATCAAAATAGCGAAACCCTTCACACCTGGCGCAAAAAGACCAAAAGGCTCTGGTATCAACTCCACTTTCTTTTCGGTGACAAAATTGAGGATACTGACCATCCGGTAAAATCTAGCGATTGCCTGGGGAAGACTTTGGGAGAGATTCATGACCTCGATGTTTTGGAGTCACTCCTATCCAGTGAACATGATATCGTTCTGATTGAGTTCATTTACCAGAAAAGACGAACACTGCTGGAACAAGCCTTTGATTCAGGTGAAACTTTATATATTGAACAGGATGCAACCCTGCAAGCGTTGCTGCTGAAAATATAAAGGACTGGATATCATCACTTAATGGCTGTCAACGTAATCATCTCCACGCAGAACATTCACAAATCATATAGCAATTCCCTTCTGTTTAAGGATCTCTCTGTCAACCTGCTTGAGGGTGAACACATCGGCCTTATCGGTCCCAACGGAGCTGGAAAATCTACTCTTTTGAAAATCATGGCCGGTCTTGAGACTGTGGATCAGGGTGAACTGGCCATCACGGCCAGTACGCGCATTGCCTATCTACCCCAGATTGATAGCTTTGATGATTCAGCCACCATCCGCCAAATTCTCCTGGAAAACTTCCCCTCACATCTCCAGGACTGGGAAATCCAGAAACAGATGAATGAAATTCAGAATCAGGTTCAGTTCCCTGATCTGGATGTCTTAACCTCCACCCTATCCGGTGGGTGGAAAAAACGACTGGCCATTGCTTCCATACTGGCCCAGGATTGCGATCTGCTTCTATTGGATGAGCCCACCAACCATCTTGACCTGAAAGGTATTATGTGGCTGGAAGCCCTGCTGAAACAGGGCAGTTTTGCCTTTGTCCTCATCAGTCATGATCGCTTTTTTCTGGAAAACACCTGCAACAGTATAATGGATCTGGACCGACGTTATAAACACGGTTATCTGAAAGTTCGGGGCAATTATTCACGCTTTCTCCAGGACCAGGAAAAATATTTGAATGAACAACGAGCTGAGGAGCTGGCCTTGTCCAATAAAGTTCGGCGCGAGGTTGAGTGGCTGCGTCAGGGACCCAAAGCCCGTACCACCAAAGCCCAGTACCGCATCGACAAAGCCCATGGGATGATTGATGATCTTGCAGAACTAAAGCGACGCAATAATTTGCCCATGGAAGCCGGGCTGAGTTTTGAAGCGGGAGAGCGCCGTTCAAAAAAATTACTCCACGCCAAAAATCTGGCCATCACCAGAGGGGAGAAACTGCTCTTCAAGGATCTGGAACTCTTCCTCTCACCCCGGATGAAAATTGGGATCATGGGTGCCAACGGCAGTGGCAAAAGTAGTTTGATCAGCATTCTCCAGGGACAACTGGAGGCTGATACTGGTGAAATAGATATTGCACAAGGTGTGCGTATGATTGCATTAGATCAGAATCGAGAACTTCCAGATGAAAGGTTTTCACTAAAACGCGCGCTCGCTCCTGATGGAGACACAGTAGTCTACCAGGGAAATCCCCTACACATTAGCGCCTGGGCCAAGCGGTTTTTGTTTGAAAAGGAACAACTTGAATTACCCGTGTCTCAACTCTCTGGTGGTGAGCGTGCCCGAGTGCTACTGGCAAAACTTATGTTGGAGACCGCTGAAATCCTGATTCTGGATGAGCCCACCAACGATCTTGATATTCCCACCCTGGAAGTTCTGGAAACCAGCCTTCTGGATTTTAATGGTGCCCTGCTACTCATCACCCATGATCGTTATCTCATGGATCGCGTCTGTGAGCAGATTATCTACCTGGCCGGCGATGGCACCGTCAAAGTCTTCGCCGATACCTTCCAGCTATCTACCTATCAGCGCTCCCTGGATACCCCAATTGAAATCGCTGAGACCCGTACACCCAGCGACAACAAGGTTCGACATGCAAAACTGAAAGCATTGCGCAAAGCCTTTGCCAAAGCGGAACGGGATATTGAAAAAGCCGAGTCACAAAAAGCTGAATTGGAAACCATGCTTCATGATCCCATAAATGCCACAGAGCCCGGCAAGCTGGCTGAATGCTCAACAGCCATCGAAAATCTGAATACTGAGATTGATACCCTTATGGAAACCTGGGAAAAGCTGGGTGATGAAATTGCTGAGATAGAAGGGTAATCCTTGTACGACCAAGCGCGGATTCGAATCCGCGCCTGGCAGGAATAAAACTTTTTGCTTATCGCGGCAACGCCGTTTTCCGACAGATCCGGTCAAAATCACAATAAGCACAGGCGCTCTTCTCCTCCCGCTCAGTGAGGGGGAAACTGTTATCAGCCAGATGCTGAGCATAGCCTAAAGTTTCGGCCTTAATTCTCTCTATGGTCCAGTCTTCATCAGGACCAATAGGCACCAGTGGTTTGGATCGTGAAGGCACAGTATCCATCACCGGATGCCTGCCATCCAGGTCACCGATATAGCCCTTGATGCCCACTGAGTTGCCCTTGAACGCCCTGACTTGCTCATAGGTGAGAATTACATGTTTCTCGGGATACCTGGATTTGAGTACGAGATAATAGAATAACATCTGGCTGGTCCAGAAGTCCTTAGTATCTGCAATTCTAATCATACCAGTTTTATAATCAGATGCCCACACATTGTCTCCAGCTACAAAAACCCGATCAATTTTTCCTCGCAGTGAAAGACTTATTTTGCCGTCATCAACCAGGAATGCCGGCCAGGTTTTCTCGTCTCGATCATCACCAAAGGCTTGTTCATGGACACCGGGATCCCTGAAGGCCTCCAGGGTACTTTTCTCAATACTGAGCATAGCCGCCAGCAGATTTCGCCCTGGATCCTGGAAGTTTTTGAAATACAGTTCACCCCATTTGTTGTGCAGCAGGTCTGCATCCAGATCGAC
>JAERTH010000169.1 GCA_016844955.1 Fidelibacterota bacterium
CATATATAATAATGAAGCTGTTCATTCATGGATACCTAAAAAGATAAAGCCCCAACGCGTAAGCACGGTGATTGTTTAAGAGTTTTTCATATATAAATTAAAATTATAATTGACTTTTGTATTTATGCCTTATTAATTACGGCTGTTAATGAAATGTGCCTAAATAGTTAAGGATGTCTGAGATGAAAGTTAAAAAAGTAATGTTCATGCTGTTAGTCCTGGGTCTGAGTAATCTGACTTATGGCCAGATGAGCATGGGTGTGGATGTGTTTAGTCGGTATGTCTGGCGTGGGACGGACTATGGGAACTCAGCCTCGGTTCAGCCTTCCATAGAATATGAAATGGGTGCAGTGACCATAGGTGCTTGGGGGGCATGGTCGGTAAGTGGTGCTACTGGTGGTAATGAGAATGACGTTTATATATCCACCGCAGTGGGGCCAGTTGGGATTACCGTTACAGATTATTTCTTTCCTGCGTATGCAGGCAGCGATGATCTCTTCACCCTTGATAATCATATCATCGAACTTGCAGCAGCCATGGATCTCGGCCCCATTGCCACAACAGTTGCTTTCAATGTGAGTGGTGATGATGATAACTCAGCATATCTGGAATTAGGGTACGGACCGGTTACTCTGGGAATGGGGAATGGCTTCTACACCATTGGAGATGATCCTGATTTTGGCGTGGTTAATATTGGTGTGACCGCCAGTCGTGATATTTACTCCGTTTCATACATCCTTAACCCAGAGCAGGAAACGTCTTTCCTGGTATTTGGCTTCAGCCTCTAATTCATTAAGGGAGCTTATAATGAAAAAAAAACATTTTTTCACCATTGCAGGCATGTTTGGTCTGACCTCCATGGTCTATGCCTCAGACGCTGTTAATGCTTACGCTATCGATAATTTTTTCCTGTTTATCTGTGCGGTCCTCGTCCTGTTTATGCAGGCCGGATTTGCCCTGTTGGAATCCGGGCTGAACAGTGCGAAGAACACGGTCAATATCCTTTTCAAAAACATAGTTGATCTCAGTGCCGGCGCTTTACTGTTCTATTTCGTTGGCTACAGTCTCATGTATGCCCCAGAAGGGAATGGTATTCTGGCCTTTGCTGGATTTGGATTTATTGGCGATGCTGTAGAGCCGGGTGCCGGAGCCCTCAATCCCCAGATGAATTGGCTATTCCAGGTGGCTTTTGCTGCCACAGCTGCAACCATTGTCTCAGGCGCTGTGGCTGGTCGCATGAAGTTTTCAGCCTATCTCGTATACTCAGTTGTACTCACAGGACTGGTCTATCCCATTAGTGGTTATTGGAAATGGGGAGGCGGCTGGTTGGATGCCCTGGGGTTCTACGATTTTGCAGGATCACTTGTGGTTCACGCCCTGGGAGGGTTTGCCGGATTGGCAGGTGCTATTGTTTTGGGTCCACGACTGGGACGCTTTAAGCGCAACGGTGGATCTCGAGCCATGCCAGGTCACAGTTTGACCATCTCAACCCTGGGTGTTTTCATTTTGTGGGTTGGCTGGTACGGTTTTAATCCAGGGAGCCAGTTGGCCATCGTTGGTGTAGACAACACCAACGCGGTCATGCTCATAGCTGTTAACACAACTTTAGCCGCTGCAGCCGGGGGTGTGATTGCCATGATGTTGGCCTGGTTTCTATTTAAAAAACCGGATTTATCAATGGCATTGAATGGAGTTTTAGCCGGGTTGGTAGCCATTACAGCCAATTGTGATTCCGTAACAAATGGTGAATCCATAATTATCGGTAGCATTGGAGGTATCCTGGTAGTGTCGGGAATAATTCTTCTGGAAAAATTACGCATTGATGATCCAGTGGGTGCCTGGCCAGTTCACGGCCTTAGCGGTATCTGGGGCGGTATTGCCACAGGCATCTTTGGTGGTCACCCTCTGATGGCACAAATTATCGGATCGTTGGTAATTCCGCTCTGGGGCTTTGTTACCATGTTCGGCTTATTCAGCTTGTTGAAAGCTTTCAACTTTCTACGCGTGTCAGAATCTGAGGAAATTCGTGGCCTGGATATCAGTGAACATCAGGAAGAAGCGTATGCCGGCTTCCAGATCTTTACAGTAGAGTAAGAAGGAAAATTATTATGAAACTTATAATTGCCATTATACAACCAGAAGAACTCCCTGATATCAAAGAGGAGTTGCTCAAAAAGCAGATATACAAATTCACAGTAACCAATGCCAAGGGGCAGGGCAAAGAGATACCCATGACTGAGGTCTACCGCGGTATTTCTCATGAAATAACACTGCTCAATAAAGTGCGTCTGGAGATTGCGGTGAACGATGAATATGTGGATGCCGTTATTGAAGCCATCACCACAGTGGCTAAGAACCATGATGATCTGGGGCGTGGAAAAATCTTTGTGCTTCCCGTGGAGCAGGTCATCCGTATCAGAACCGGTGAAACCGGACCAGATGCCATTGGATAAACTATAGTCTTCATACCTAACAAGTGCCATCTCCCCGGTGGCACACTCCTCAGCAAGAGCCCGAAGTAAGCGGGCTCTTGCGCTTTCTGTAAGCGCATCCAACCTGATAAGGCTTGAATTTTCATGTCCCGCAGTACAATTTCCAGCACAATGCCATATTGGTGTGCGAGCGGGAATTATTTTTATGGTTCAGAAATTGCCATAATATCCTACCGTCAAATACCAAGTACGACCCAAACAAGAAAGTGAGTTTCCTTTGTCAGGCGTAAAAGATTACAACGAAATGGTTGAGCTGTATAATCAAATGGTCGCAACTATCCCTGAAGTGGTGCGTAGAGGCAAGACCATGCCCTACACCTCCCTAAATGGGAATATGTTTAGCTTTCTGTCAAAGGATGGAAAAATTTCCTTACGCTTTAACAAAACAGAGCAGGCAGAGTTTATGGAAGAACACCAGGCTGAACTCTCCATTCAATACAACTCTGTAATGCAGGGCTACGCCGTTGTACCCGAAACCATAATCAATGATAGTGATTTGTTGTATAAGTATTTTAGGGTGAGCTACGAGAATGCAAAAACACTGAAACCCAAGCCCACCAAGAAAAGTCCAAAAAAGAAATAAAACCCAAAGCACCGCTCTCATGCGTCTAAGCCCCAAAGTCATCCTCCTGGTTCTCAGTGTTCTGCTGGTGTCAATGAGTCTCCTATCCATTCCGCTGTACTGGTATTCAAGAGCAGCGCTGGATGAAGAGCTTGGAGAGCAACTGAAGCGCATCAGTGCCATTGTCAGTTACTCTCTGGATAAAGACATGATTCGGACGCTCAATGAGGAACCCGGCTTACAGGGCATTCGGCGACATGTCGAAGGGGCTTTAACCGGGTTTGCTGTCAGTGGTATTGAGGGATTGACCTTGTACAAACAGGATGGCAGTATCCTGGCTCAGGAGCAAAAACTACAAAAACATATCGCCCGTCTATCACCAGCTCTCCCCGGTTTGCTCACACTCGAAAATGATATTGATCCCGTGGTTTCTGAAATTTATGAGTTGGATGATGGTCGTCATGTGAAAGCAGTGGCGTTGCCGCTAAATCTTGGTGCAAATGAAAAGGTAATCCTGGTGGTCTGGGCGGGTGCCAGTTATATGGGCATCATCCAGCAAATGCAGGGCAGTCTATTATGGATTTTCCTGGCTGCCGTCGTGGTGGCCGTGGCACTTACCCTGGTCTTCTCTCAGTCCCTTATTCGACCCGTACGTGCCCTGTCACAATACGCAGGAGCCATACAATCCAACATTAATTCCGAACCTGTATTCCTGAACCGGAGCGATGAATTTGGTGAATTGAATCAATCGTTGGTGGAAATGCATGAGGAAATCAAAAAGCAGGAGGAGAGCGCTCGACAACTCCTGGCTGGTATTGCTCACGAGATAAAAAATCCTCTGGGTGGAATGGAAATATACAGCGGTCTGCTCGAAGATGAGCTTACACAACTCGCAAGCCAAGAAGGGCAGGACGCTGATAGCTATCTACGCAAGATTAGGGTGGAACTCCAACACTTAAAACAGATCGTCCAGGAATACCTGGATTATGCACGTCCCCTGAAAAGTGTCATTGAATCCGTCAAGCTCAGTGAGATTTTTGAGAATGTTCAGGCGCTGTTAAAACCGGAACTTGATACCCAGAACCAATCCATAACCATGACCGGAGATGCCCGTTTACTGGCCGACCGTTCCAAACTTCACCGGGTTTTTCTTAACCTCCTACAGAATGGCCTTACTGCAGCGGGAAAAAATGCGCAATTAAAGATCACAATTGAAAGTGACCGCTCAACTGTGAACATCTATTTCGAAGACAATGGTTCCGGGATACCGGAAGCAGACCAGGAGCGCATTTTTGAGCCCTACTTTTCCACCCATGATCGTGGTTACGGTCTGGGACTTTCCATTGTTCGCAGCATTGTGGGGGAATTGAGTGGCACAATAGTTGTCCAAAAGAGCAGCGAAACAGGCACCATTTTTAAAGTAAGTCTGCCTAAAAAGGAAGTTTTGGAAAAGTGAAACCACTTGTACTGGTCATCGAGGACGATCAAACCATGCGTGAAGGCATTGCCACCGTATTGGGTAAATCAGGTTACTCAGTTGAGACGGCTGAGGATGGCCTCGTGGGTGCAGAGAAATTTCGGCAGGTCAAACCCCACCTGGTTATCACTGATCTCAAACTACCGGGTAAAACCGGGATGCATTTACTCCAGGAATTTCTGGATCAACGCCCTGATGTCCCCATTATCCTCATTTCAGCTTTTGGCACCATTGATCTGGCCGTGAATGCCCTCAAGCTAGGTGCCCGTGATTTTATCGCAAAACCCTTCTCCATCGATGAGCTGAAATCAAAGGTGGCCTACATTTTTGAAGATCAAAAGCCGAAGCCAATTAAAAAGACTCCTGAAACGGAGCACTTTCATGGTCTGGTAGGATCCTCTGAACACATGCAGCAGCTCATCGGACAGATTAAGCAAATTGCTGGTGCTGACAGCCCGGTACTCATAACGGGTGAAAGTGGAACCGGCAAAGAGGTGATTGCTCGGGCTATTCACCTGGAGAGTGCCCGCAAAGATCAGGAGATGGTCGCTGTCAACTGTAGCGCCCTGACAGACACCTTGCTTGAGAGTGAGTTGTTTGGTCATGAAAAAGGTGCTTTTACCGGGGCCGTACGTCAACATAAAGGAATTTTTGAGCATGCCCATGGTGGGACCATTCTCCTGGATGAAATCGGTGACATATCTCCTCAGTTGCAGGTAAAATTATTGAGGGTTTTGCAGGATCAGACCTTTCAGCGCGTGGGTGGAACAGAGACGGTTGCGGTTGATGTGCGTGTTATCGCAGCTACCAATCGTGATCTGGAAACCGCCATGGAGGAGCAACGCTTTCGTGAGGATTTATTCTTTCGATTAAATGTACTGCCCCTCACCATTCCTGCGCTTCGCCAGCGACCGGAGGATGTTCCGGAACTGGTCATGCATTTTATCCAGAAGAAATGCCAACGATTGGACAGAGTAGTCCCAGAGGTAGGTCCTAAAACCATGGAAAAGCTCAGCGCTTATGAGTGGCCGGGTAACATTCGTGAACTGGAAAATTTCCTGGAAAGACTGCTCATATTTACTGAAGGAGATGAGATTCGCGCCGACCAGGTTTATTTTGGAAATGGACGCAGAAAAACTGCCATTAAAAGTGGTAAACTCAATGATGTCATGGAACAAACTGAGCAGGATTTAATCCGGGAGGCTCTGCAGTGGGCTCAGGGAGTCAAACAGAAGGCTGCGCGGAAACTTGGTATCAAAACCAGCACCTTGTATTACAAGATGGAAAAATATAAGCTTTTTGATGAGTTTGGTGGGAAACACCGCTCTGGAGAAGAGACCTGAACATGAAGTTTATTCCCCGCATATCCCTGCTGGCGGTAATGTTCTTTTTTATCAGTGTCTCCAGCGCTCAAGAACTTGTCTCTGCCTGGCAGGCCTATCTGAAGACCAATAACCGGATAACTCAACTACAGGAAAAACAGCATATCTTGTTGGCAGAACAGCAGCAGGTAAACCAGGAAATCGGACAATTAAAAAAGTCCGCTGCCTGGTACAATGCCTGGCTAAACAAGTGGCTCCTCAGTGGGTATACCAATCGACAATTGCAATTGACTGACTCACTTCAGGTTATAGGGACTGATCTTAATAGGCTTAACATCACACTGGCCAGGGAGCAGCTTCTTTTAATGCAAGCCTATGAATCCATTCTTGCCTCGGTGGATGATGCTGGCATGTTGTCGGCCCAGGATCAGGAAACAACACTTCGTGTGGGGAGATGGCTAAGTGCCTTGCCTGATAATGAAGTTTCATTGCCGGATTATCACTACCTCGTAGGAGAGCATTATCCCAATCAGGATATCCGTCACCTGGTGCTGGCTGATCTGCAAATTCTCCTGGTGAAAAAGATAGCTCAGCTTGACTCACTCCTGGTGGAACGAAACAGGGCAGATCAGCTGGCAAATAGATTGGCTGCCTTCCATGAAGACTTGGGGCTGCAAATGGAAGTTGAACAGGATGTTCAGACACGAGATCAGGATGGTCAACCGCAAGCATTGTCGGCCTGGGGTGGTGCTCCTGGTTTTGCCGATGCAATGGACGACCGTTATGACAGTGAGTCAACTGTGCAAGTTGGAACAGAACTCACCACTAACGGCGATGCAGTGACATTAAGCGGTCGTAGAAGCACTTTAGAAGCCGGCTCAGCCAATACGATGACCTCTACAAATCCAAACTATCTGGAATCAAAAAGGAATGAATACCTCAAGCTTCTGGCTGAGATTGAAGTGGAACTGAGACCTGCACAGTGATCCCAAATCTTGCCAACTCTAGTTGATGTGAATATGAAAACTTATTGCCTCGTTTCCACAGCATTACTGCTCATCGGAATCTGCCGTGCTGAAACCCAGTTCGAGACCCAATTTAATCTAGCCAGCTATCATGATTCAAACCCGCGAGAGTATCTGACAAACCCAAAAGGAGCTCAGGGATTAAAGGCTAAAGGTTGCCTGAAGTTTAATCAGAAGCGCTCCCGAATGCTTGGCTATGGTTCCTTCATCGGTCAGGGTTTTCTTGAACCCGGACCAACCCATGGAAGCAAATTCATCATCAACGCTGAAACAGGACTAAATTTCACTTTGGGGCCGGGGTTAAAACTAATCGGGTCTCTCGAAACCTTCCAAAAAATGTATGTTTATGATCTCAGACGATCAGGGTGGAATAGCGTTGAAGTCTTTCTCTCCAAGGCCGGTAAGCAAAACCGCTATGGGAAACTTGGATATGCATTGAGGGGAGATAGAATTGACTATGGTTCTCTCCTACAATTTTCAGAGCAGAAGCTGTTTCTAAATATGAATCGCTTCCTCACTCCCCACCTGTTTGGAGAAATGACACTTAGTGGTGGTCAGGTGAATTTTAAAGATATTCCAGCAAGTATTTTCAATCGCGATATCCTCACCCTCTTAAGCGATCAAAAACAGGAGGACCAGTTCTGGCAAGTATTGATACACCTGCGATTTATTCACAGATTTATATATGGATTTTCACTCAGCTATGAGGATGTAAGTTCCAATAGTGTTGTAGCGGAATCTGACAATTTAATTGCTCGGCTCTATGCCTCGGGTGCAGTGGGTAAGCATTATTTTATTCATGCGGTGATCCAGGGGATGAATAAAAATTATGATCACCCTGGCAATGTGAATGTAGGAAGCGATCCTGACCTGGAAGAGCGCATACAGAATCAATTTCATCTCCAGCTTGAACGTGTATTGGCCAATGATAATATCATCTATTTCCAGTACAGTTATCTCAAGAACGAAACCTTGATCTCCAATTGGTTTTATGAAAAGAATCAATTTGAAGTGGGTGTGAAACTGGAAATTTGAAACAGAGTAACCTCTTTCCTTGACCCGTCTTTGCGAGGAGCAAAGCGACGTGGCAATCTCCAAAATTATTCAACTCATAAACTTTTAACAACGAATCAAACGAAACTTACGAATAAAGGTATTTGATTTACTCTGGTAAATGTTGGTATCATTGTACGTCATCCTGCCTGCCAGGTCGAAGCTCAACGAGCATAGACTGGAGCATCGCGAAGTATCTAGCCCCTAATCGAGACTGATGACAAATTAGTGATTGCGGCGCAGGAGCAAGATTCTTCACTTCATTCAGAATGACAGACACAGCAAAGTCAGAGTGTTAAGAGGGATGAAAGTTGAAACTTGAAATTTGGGAATCCCTAAACTCGATTTGTGTGAATTTGTCCAATTGGTGCCATTCGTGTCTAAAGCAAATTGGAGTTTGAATTCAGCAATGCGCAACCGTGGGACCCGCCCAATTCATAGATTCCAGCCTCAACAAATTGAAAGAAGTTTCAGAAATCTGAAACATTGATCCTGACCTGGCAGGCCAAAATCTTCTCTCAAAAAAATATTTCAATTTTTATTTAGTTCAGAAATGGTGCTGTCCTTAAATCGTGCTACACTGAATCATGGAAGGGGCTCCTCCGTGGCATATCACTTGTCCTATTTAGGGAAATTAGGTGACAATAATTGATTAAGATTCGGAGGGCAGTATGAGATTCACTATCGATTCCCCAAAATTTAGAAACTTGAGTGTCTTGATATTTTCAGGGTTGTTGATCTTTATCGTCGGTTGTGAGAAGGATCCTCTCGGAACCTACAATACTTCAGATAGGGTGGAGGTTGGCTCTGAAGCAGGTGGAAATTACGTCGGTACAGCCGATTTAGCTGATGACTATTACCCCGGTTCAGAACAACATGGCGAATTGACTCACAATGGTTTTGTGTATACAACTGAAGATAATCTATCTACTTTTGGTGTTGATGTGGATGCCGGCTCTTACACCTTTGGCCGTAAAAAAATAAATGAAAGTGTTATGCCATCTCCCTCCTCCGTGCGAGTAGAGGAGTACATCAATTATTTTCGCCAAGAATACCCCCACCCCACAGAAAGTCCCTTCTCAGTGAACCTGGATGGTGCACCCTCTCCCTTTCGTGGGGACGATCTGCATCTGTTGAGGATTGGCATTCAGGGCCGAGCTCCCAGTGAAACAGTGGTTCCCTGGAATCTCACTTTTCTGATTGATGTCTCTGGCTCCATGACCAGAAGAATGGATTTGGTCAAGCAAAGCCTGTACATTCTGGTGGATAATATGCGAATTGAAGATAAAATCTCAATTTGCACCTACGCCAGTGCCACGGAAACTATCCTCAATCCCACCACCCTGGAGGAAACCGATGCTGAGGCCATCAAGGATATTATTTCAGAGCTGACTTCAGGGGGCTCAACAGCCATGGGTGCCGGACTTCAAAATGCCTATAGCGTCAATAACCAGGGGCATATCGAGGATGGAGTAAATCGGATTATTGTTTGCTCTGATGGTGATGCGAATGTGGGGGGAACCACACACGAAGCACTTCTCGAGCTCATTGGAGAATATGTTGATGATGGTGTCACGCTTTCAACCCTGGGTTATGGCTCGGGCAATTACAATGATCTTATGATGGAGCAATTGGCCGACCAGGGCAATGGTAATTATTACTATATTGACAGTGAAGAAGAAGCAGAACGTCTGTTTACTGAAGAAATAGCAGGACTTATGGAAGTAATTGCAAAAGACGTAAAAGTTCAGGTTGAATTCAACCCAGCCGCTGTTAACCGGTATCGTCTGATTGGCTATGAGAATCGTGATATCGCAGATGAAGACTTTGAAGACGAAGATACGGATGCCGGAGATATCGGTGCCGGACATCGTGTTACGGCCCTCTACGAAATAGAGATAAATCTGGAGTCAAGTTCTGAGTTGGGCACAGTTCACCTGCGCTATAAGCTGCCTCATGGAGAAACAGATATTCCTGTTGATGTTGAAATCCGCCACATGGATTTTGCCTGGAATATCACTGATGCCAGCGACCGATTCAAATTTACCGCTGCCGTGGCTGAATATGCTGAAATTTTAAGAGAAAGTCCCTATGTGTCTACTACCTTCGAAGAAGTCGAAACGCTCATGTCAGCCTCACTAAATGGCAATGATGATCGTGATGCAGAAGTGCTGGAGTTAATTCGACACCTGCAAACATTTGATTGAAGGTAGAGGAGATTCCCAATGGGACAAAATTTCAAGATCATCATACTCGCATTCATGGTATCATTAGTATTCCTGAATTGCGAGGCGGTTGCTCCGGATGAGTCCCTGTTCTTAGAGGATCCTGAGCCAGTTCGAATTATTTATAATGGACTCGCACAGGAGCAAAATGCTTCTCTGGCTTCCTTTACCCTGGTCAATGACAGTGCGGATAGCCTTCAATATTTTGGCTATGATCAGCAATCAATGCATTATAGCACGGAGGCACTGGCTGATACCGGGTGGACTTATCTCTTCTGGAATTGGTGCGGTACAGGAGCTGATTACCACATCCTCGAACCAGACAATCAAGTTGATTTTTATACCAGTTTGCCGAACCAGAGTTGTACCTGGAGGGTTGTGTTGAGTATCTCAGACATGGATTCTTCCAACACATATTTGCTCAAAAGCGAGAGTTTGCTGTACATCGCACCATAGTACAGAGGATACATTTGTTTGGTGAATATCATATATCCCTAGGCGCGGATTCGAATCCGTGCCTGGAGTTATAAAAAGATTGAATTTACTGAGCCACCCCTAGCGCCTGCTCAAGATCCTCAATAATATCATCGATGTCTTCAATTCCCACACACAGGCGGATCATGTCTGGTGTGACACCAGAGGCTTCCAGTTCTTTGCCTGCCAGCTGTCTGTGGGTTGTGGATGCGGGATGGGCGGCCAGTGATTTGGCATCGCCAATATTCACGAGTCGTTTGAAAATTTTTAAGGCATCATAAAATTTCTCACCAGCCTCAAAGCCACCCTTGATTCCAAAAGCCATCAAGCCGGAAGCTTTGCCGCCACTGTACTTTTGGGCCAGGGGATAAGATGGTGAATCAGGTAATCCAGCATATTTCACCCAACTAACCATGGAATGACTATCCAGGTATTCAGCCACGGCCTGTGCATTTTCACAATGTCTTTCCATACGCAGAGCCAGCGTTTCGATACCCTGCAAAATGAGGAAGGAGTTAAAGGGACTCAATGCAGAACCCGTATTACGCAAGGGAACCGTCCGAACACGAGCAATAAAGGCCAGTTCACCCATGGCTTCGGTATAAACCATGTTGTGGTACGCCGGTTCCGGAGTGTTCAGCATGGGAAAGCGTTCGGCATTATCAGCCCAGGGAAATTTACCTGAATCCACAACGATACCACCCAGGGAATTACCATGGCCACCCATATATTTTGTCAGGGAATGTACCACAATATCAGCACCATGTTCAATGGGACGAATCAGCATGGGAGTGGCAACCGTATTGTCAACAATAAGCGGGACACCGTGTGCATGGGCCACATCTGCAAGGCCCTGGATATCCATGAATGCACCCACAGGATTGGCAATGCTCTCGCAGAAGACAGCACTGGTTTTGTCATCGATAAGTGCTTCAATAGTGGCAGGATTTTCATCCTCCGCAAAACGGGCTTCAATTCCCAGTCGGGCAAACATATGACTGAATAGTGTAAAGGTGCCGCCATAGATCTGTGGGGTAGTTACAATGTTGTTTCCCTGCTCTGATATGGCCAGGATAGCATAATTGATTGCCGCACTTCCAGCGCTGACGGCCAGGGATGCCACGCCGCCTTCAAGCTCGGAAACCCGGGCTTCCAACACGGCATTGGTAGGATTCATAATACGTGAATAGATGTTGCCGGCGACTTCAAGGTTAAAAAGGTCAGCACCGTGCTGAGCATTGTCAAATTCGTAGGCTACTGTCTGGTAGATCGGAACAGCTACTGATTTTGTGGTGGGCTCTGACTCATATCCACTATGAATGGCTTTGGTTGCAAGTTTGATGGAGGACACTCCGTTTCTATGTTAATATCGAATTACTTGATTTTTAATGGATCATCAGGATCCACATTGTCGGTGAAGGCCAGGTGGCGGTCCACATTGGTCAACTGGTATACCAGACCCAGCCAGTTATCAAAAATAGACTTGCCGGTATCACGCCAGGTATTATCCAGATAAGGCTCAATTTCTTGTTCAGGAAATGCTGGTGGGCTTTGGCCATTAACCTTTGTCTGTTCCAATCTGATCTTGAAGGAATCAACTATCTGATCAACTTCTGGGGTGAAGTAGTTCTCTGGACTATCCGGGTAGTTCTCTCTTTCACCAACGAAGTATCGGTTTACTTCACGTTTGTACTCTTTCAGAAGGCTGATACGATCATATTCAGGATGACCCTGAAGAAAAACAATTCTGAACATATCAGGACTCACAGCCATGTGGACACCACTTTCCGGTCCCTGAGCCAGGATTTCAAATCCAGCAGCTCTGAGCTGTTCTGCACTAATATCATTGTTTCTTGAATGAGGAACATCAAAGCGGGTATTGATGTTTCTCAGGAGGGGATGTCTGGTGTGGGTAATTCGGTGACTATAGACCCCCCAGCGTTTTCTTTCCAGCCGCTGGCGTTCAATATTATGCAACTGCTTCACAATAGCGTGCACGGCCAGGCAGGAGCACAGCACAGATGTGACATTGGAATTTGCCCAATCAACGACCTCACCCAGGGGCTTCCAAAATGGTTCTTGCTCCAGGTTCGGATTGGCAGGGTTTGTCCCGGTAATAATCAGTGAATCCAGCCCTGCTTCTTTGATACTATCAAAATCTGTATAATAGGAATCAATGTACTTTTGAGTATCCTCATCGCGATCAACACCTTCGATTGTGAAAAGATATATATAAAACTGAACAATTTGGTTTGAGCTACCCACCAGCCGTAAAAATTGACGCTCAGTTGCTTTGAAAGATGCATTGGGCATGAGATTTAAGAAGCCAATGTGGAGTTCACGAATGTCCTGATGCAGAGCGTGTCCAAGCTCAAGAACCTCTTCTCCCTGTTCTCGGAGCAGGTCGAAGGTCGGTAGCGGTGTATGGGCGACTAATGGCATAAAACCTTACTAATCCTTAGGATTTGAGTTATGTGTTACAATTTCTGTCACAGAATAATATTAGGTATTAAATATGTTTTTAGCAAAGAAATAAAATATTGTTGCACAGGGGGACGATAAAAACTATTATTGTTCTGCAAATGAGAAATGTGAATACACAATTAAACCTTACTGTTATCCGCCGCCCAGTCGTAGAAGGAGCCGGTGTGTAACGCTATAAATATAAAAACATTTAAGCAGAAAGCCCCGGTTCCATAACCGGGGCTTTTTTTATGTCTAAAATTGAAGCTAAAACAAAAAGGAATGAGAATAACGTGATCAAAAAGAAAGTGGTCCTGGCATATAGTGGGGGGTTGGACACCTCGGTAATTTTGAAGTGGCTCGAGCTAAAGGGCTTTGAGGTGATCTGCTTCGTAGGGAATGTTGGACAAACTGAAGATTTTGATGCCGTTGAGAAAAAGGCGTATGCTACAGGGGCTTCAAAAGTATATACCGTAGATCTGCAGGAAGAATTTGTAGTGAATTACATCTGGCCTGCTCTACAAGGGAATGCTTTGTATGAAGGTCGCTATTTGTTGGGGACATCCCTGGCTCGCCCAGTTCTGGCCAGGGAGCAAATTCGCATCGCCAGAAAAGAGGGGGCTGCATATGTCTCTCATGGTTCCACCGGCAAGGGCAATGATCAGGTTCGTTTTGAATTGAATTATTTTGCCCTTAATCCTCAAATTCAGGTGATTGCCCCCTGGAAGGATCCCGAATTTTTAGCAGAATTCAAAGGTCGGACCGACCTGATCAATTTTGCCCAAAAACACGGGATCGAAATAACGGCCTCCAAGAAACGTCCCTACAGCGAAGATGAGAATCTCATGCACATCAGTCATGAGGCCGGCATTCTTGAAGATCCTGCGCTGGCTCCTGATGATTCAGTCTACAGCATTTCAAAACTATTAAAGGATGCTCCAGACAAAGAGACAAAAGTGGAAATCACCTTCCAGAATGGCATTCCGGTCAATGTTCTGAACATGGAAGACGGTACGGAGAAATCCGACCCTCTCGAACTGTTCAACTATATGAATGAACTGGGCGGTGAAAATGCCATTGGTCAATTGGATATGGTGGAAAACCGTTATATCGGGATCAAATCAAGGGGTGTATATGAAACCCCGGGTGGGACCATCCTCTGGGCCGCCCACAGGGATATCGAGGGTATTGCCATGGACAAGGAGGTGATGCATCTCCGGGATATGCTCATTCCCAAATTCGCAGAATTGATCTATAACGGGTACTGGTTCTCCCCTGAAATGGATTTCATCATGAGCGCTTTTAACAAGAGCCAGGAAGCCATCGACGGAAAGGTCCGGGTTTCGCTGTATAAGGGCAATGTGGTGACCATTGGTCGTGAATCTCCAAACTCGCTCTACGATCAGGATCTGTCCAGCATGGATATTGAAGGCGGTTTTAATGCCACCCACTCTGAAGGTTTTATCAATATCAACGCCATCCGGCTGAAAGCCCACAAGCTGGTGCTGCATAAAAACAGACCCTATAACTGGCGTGAGGCTGACCATGTCTAAACTCTGGGACAAAGGTGTCCAGTTAAACCAGCAGATCGAAGCCTTCACTGTTGGTGATGACTATCAACTCGATCAAAAACTGGTGGTCTATGACTGCCAGGCGTCCAAGGCCCATGCAGGTGTCCTGGAAAAGGCTGGGCTGCTGACTTCTGATGAGGCCCGTCAGCTTAAATTGGAGTTGGATGTAATCATTGACCTCCAAGAGAAGGGTGAATTTGAAATCACCAGAGAACAGGAGGATTGTCACACAGCCATTGAGGCTCACCTGATTCAAAAATTAGGGGATGTGGGCAAAAAGATTCATACGGCAAGATCCCGGAATGATCAGGTCCTGACTGCATTGCGACTGTATTACCGGGACAGCTTGTCAGAAATTGAAGGACTGAGAACCCACCTGGTGGAATCCATAGGAACCTTTGTGAAGACCTATGGAGACATTCCATATCCCGGTTATACACATATGCAGAAGGCCATGCCCTCTTCCTTTGCGCTCTGGGGCTCAGCTTTCGCGGACAGTATGGCTGACAATGGGATTTTATTGTCAGCAGTGTCCAAAATTGTGGATCAATCCCCGCTGGGGACAGCTGCTGGTTATGGTGTACCCCTGGAGCTCGACCGAGAAAGTTCTGCCAGTGAATTGGGATTCGCAAGGGTTCAGGAAAACCCGATTTACGCACAGAATAGTCGTGGCAAATTTGAAGTGTTGCTGATCCACCTGCTGTCCCAAATCACCGGCGACCTTAATAAAATTGCCAGTGATCTGATTCTGTTCAACATGTCTGAGTTTGGTTTTGTAAAGCTGCCAGCGGCATTCTGCACCGGCAGTTCCATCATGCCTCAGAAACAGAATCCCGATGTGTTGGAGCTCCTGCGTGCCAAACACCATGTGGTGACGGCCTGTGAGTTTCAGGTATCCAGCATAGTGAGTAATTTGATCTCTGGCTATAACCGAGATCTTCAGCTCACCAAGGAACCGGTGATGAAAGCCATCAACATTACCTGGGAATGCCTGGAAATAGCCATCCTGCTTTTTCGGGAGTTGGGAGTGAATAAGGACAAGTGTGAAGCAGCCATGACTGAAGAACTGTATGCCACAGAACAGGCCTATGAGCTGGTCAAATCTGGAGTTCCTTTCCGGGATGCCTATCAACAGGTCGCTCAAAAGATATCTGGAAAACAATGACACGAGGATTGCCCATATTAAATCGTGTGGTGGTGAAGATTGGAAGTTCCAGTCTCTGTGGCCCTGACAATAAGATTCAGGAGCGACAGATTATTGAGGTCACCCGGCAAGTCGCTGCATTGATCCAACAGAATGTACAGGTGGTGTTGGTTACCAGTGGAGCGGTGGCCGCTGGTGCTGGACTGTTGCAGGAAAAAGTACAGTCCCTTGAGAATAATCAGGCTGCTGCAGCCATCGGGCAACCTATACTCATGGGATTTTTTCGACAGTATTTCCAGGCCTATGGGCTCAATACGGCCCAGCTGCTGCTCACCCATGATGACTTTCAGGCCAGACGTCGCTATCTCAGTGCTCGCAATACCATTAACTACCTACTCAACAATGGGATCGTCCCCATTATCAATGAAAATGATAGTATCTCCACAGAGGAAATCCGTTTCAGTGACAATGATTATCTCGGGGCACTCTGCACCAATCTGGTCAGCGCTGATTTATTCATCATTCTTTCCAATATCGATGGAATCGCGGACAAGAATCCGCTTGAGCACATCGATGCCCGAATGTTTGAAGCATTGACTGTTGAAAATCTGGAGTCGCTTAAGACCAGACTGGCCAATGAAAAAGTAAGTGGTCCAGGTCGAGGTGGAATTGCCACCAAACTTGAGGCTCCGTTGATGGCCGCCCGGTATGGTGTTCCAAGCATCATTGCCAACAGTCGTACAGAAAATGTTTTACCCAGGATTGCGCAGGGAGAATCACTGGGAACTATTGTAAGTCCTGATGCCACTCAGTTGAACTCCTGGCGTGCCTATATCGCTCATGCCCTGAAACCCAAGGCCATGATCATCATCGATGAAGGGGCTGCCAGAGCCTTGAAGCAGGAGAAAGCCAGCTTATTGGCCTCTGGAATCATTGCAACCCAGGGTGACTTTATGCGGGGAGATGGAATTCGCTGCTGTTTGCCTGATGGAACTGAGGTGATGCGTGGCATTGTGGAATACAGCCGGGATGAAATCACCCGGATCGCTGGATGCAAATCCGATGAGATAGAAGATATCCTTGGCTATAAACATCGCCGGGGTGTCATTCATCGGGAAAACATGGTCACCGTATAGGGAGCATAAATATGACCTTACATGAATTGGGATTACTCACCAAAAAAGCCAGCAAAACGCTGCCAACCATACCTACAGAAGTAAAACAGGCCATTCTCATTGATATGGCTGCAAAAATTGTAAAAGCTGGAAAAATAATTAAGTCAGAAAACCAAAAGGACCTGGAGACTGCCAGGGAAAAGGGACTATCATCAGCAATGATTGACCGCCTCACACTGAATGATGAACGTATTCAGGGCATGGCGGACAGCCTGCAGGAAGTAGCCACCCTGGAAGATCCAGTGGGTATCATTACCGAATCCTATACACGACCCAATGGATTGCTGGTTCAGCGTCGCCGTATTCCCCTGGGGGTTATCGGTGTTATCTATGAATCGCGCCCCAATGTGACAGTGGAAGCTGCCTCACTCTGTTTTTTTGCGGGCAACGGATTGATGCTGAGGGGAGGATCAGAAGCGTTTCACTCCAATCATTGTCTGGTGAAAATACTCAAATCTGCCCTGTCGGAACATGGCCTGGAAGAGGTGATCAATATTGTTCCCACT
The DNA here is from genome assembly GCA_016844955.1 of Fidelibacterota bacterium. GTDB lineage: Bacteria > Fidelibacterota > UBA8477 > UBA8477 > JABMPR01 > JABMPR01. Next base: position 17,490 of record JAERTH010000169.1, read on the forward strand.
ACGGATCGTTCCAGTGTAGATGAATTGGCCAGAATGAATGATGTGCTGGATGTAATTATTCCCCGTGGCGGTGAAGGTCTCATCCGTAGAATCTATGAAGTAGCCACCGTCCCGGTCATTGCGCACTACAAAGGCAATTGTCACATGTTCGTGGATGAATCAGCGAAATTGGATCAGGCGGTGGGAATTTCCGTCAATGCCAAGGCTCAACGACCCGGTGTTTGCAATGCACTGGAAACCCTGCTGGTTCATGAGCAGGTAGCTGATAACTTCATGCCCGAATTTCTCAAAGAAATGGCTGATAAAGGTGTGGAGATCAGAGGATGCAAAAAGACGCAGTCTTACTCACCGGATATAGTGCCAGCCACCTTTAGTGATTTTGACACAGAATTTCTGGATCTGATCCTCGCCGTGCGGATCGTTAAAGATTTACCAACTGCCATTGAGCACATCCAGATCTACACCAGCGATCACACCGAAGCCATTCTCAGCCAGACCCAGGAAAATATCGAAACATTCACCAAAGCCTTGGACAGCTCGGCCATTATAGTGAATGCCTCAACGCGTTTTAACGATGGTGGGGAATTGGGATTGGGAGCAGAAATCGGGATCAGCACTACCAAGCTCCACTCCTTTGGACCCATGGGTTTAAAAGAGCTTACCACGACAAAATTTGTGGTAATTGGTGATGGTCAATTAAGAAATTAAAGAAATAATTAGGAATTGTCGTAAATATTTCGGATATATTGATTTGAGCATAATATAGTTTTGCGTTTTTGAGATAGGATTACACATGTTAGACTCCCAAAGTCAACCACAAGACAACCCCCACAAGCTTGCCGAAAAGAACGATGAGAAAAAGATGGATTCTTTTCCACTCTATGATCCAGAAGGTCACTCTGATGCATGTGGTGTAGGGTTTATTGCTGAAGAATCAGGAGTTGCATCCCGTAGAGTTGTTGAGCTGAGTCTCAAAGCCCTCAATCGTCTGGAGCATCGTGGAGGTAAGGGCTTTGATCAGGATACTGGAGATGGTGCCGGCCTGCTGGTAGACATCCCCTGGCCTTTCTTTGAGGGTAGAATGAAATCAGCCGGGTTAAAAAAGCCCGGCAAGAATGAGGCTTTAGCGCTGGGGGTGATTTTCTCCAGAGATGTGGATCGTCCCACTCTGGAAGCCATGCTGGCCAAAGAAGCCAAAACAATGGGGAATCGTTTTCTGGGGATGCTGGAGGTACCGATCAAACCACAGCACCTGGGAAGTATCGCCCAGGAAAATTGTCCCGATATTCTCCATGCATTTTTTGCAATACCAGGTCACCATAAATACACAGCTGAACAGCAGGTCTATCTGCTGCGCAAAACGTTTGAGCATGGTCCCCGAATTGGTGAACAGTCTCTCTATTTTTGTAGTTTATCTACGCGAACCATGGTCTATAAAGGATTACTATCATCCTACCAGCTCGCTCAATTCTACCCTGATCTCAAAGAGCCTGAGTTCAAAACTCGCATGGCAATTTTTCACGAACGGTTCTCTACCAATACCAGTCCATCCTGGGAGATGGCCCAGCCCTTTCATGGAATTGCTCACAACGGTGAGATCAATACCATCCGAGGCAATCGTCTCTGGATGAATGCCCGGGAACGGCAGCTGAAATCAGATTTCTGGGAAGATGATTTCAAAATTATCAGACCCATAGTCACCCCCAAGTACAGTGACTCAGCTACCTTTGACGAAGTATTTGGAGTATTAACTCAAAGTGGCAAGGATCCCAATCATGCCATGATGATGATGGTACCTGATCCCTATAGCGGTTTTCCTCAGATGGATCGCGCACTCATCGATTTCTATATGTACCACGAGAATTTCATGGAGCCCTGGGACGGTCCTGCAGCCCTCATTTACACGGATGGTGAAACCGTTGGTGCCAAGCTGGATCGCAATGGTCTCCGGCCACTACGCTATACACGCACCAAGAGTGGTTTGGTGATCATGGCTTCTGAAGCTGGTGTGGTAGATGTAGACGATGATGACCTCATTGTACACCACCATATGTCATCCGGTGAAATCTACTCAGTCTCGCTGAGTGGTGGTGTTGAGAGCAATGTCCAGATCAAGTCCCGTATTGCACGTCAGGCGGATTATGGAAAGCTCATGACCAAAAATTTTCTAAGACTGATACGGGAAGATAGGGACACGGAATTTGGCGATTTTGCAATTCCCAAAGGTGGCTTTGATAAACGTATTCGTCTGGCCCATGGCTGGCACCAGGAATCCATTGATAGATTTACCACCCCCCTGAGTGGTAAACCGCTTGAGCCAGTTGGCGCCATGGGAGATGACACGCCCCCGGCTTTTCTCTCTACCAAGAGCCGCAGTTTTTATGATTATTTCGTCCAGTCCTTTGCTCAGGTCACCAATCCTCCCATAGACCCCATCCGTGAAAGACAGATGATGAGTCTTTACCACTATCTGGGTAGTGAAGAAAATTTGCTGGCCACCGAACCGGCTTTTCATGGGGCAATCAGAATCGCCAGTCCGGTGCTTTCTCCCCGGGAAGTTCGCTGGCTGATGCAGAAGTATAAAAAATTCAAGCATGAGGTCATTTCCGTGCTGGCAGGGGTTGACCAGGACTTTCAATCTCGCTTAAAAGAAATTCAAGACGAGTGCGCTAAGGTGGTGGAGTCGGGAACACGTATTCTGTTTCTCAGCGATGAACATGTCGATGAAAAGCATGTTCCTATTCCCATGGCTCTGGTTGTATCTGCAGTGCACCATGATCTGGTAAAACGCAAGATTCGCAGTGATGTATCCCTGATCTGTCTGGCAGGCGATGTCTATGAGGATCACCATATTGCTGTTTTGACAACCCTTGGTGCCAGTGCCGTCTATCCCTACATGGCTTTCGAACTGATTCGGGAAACGCTGGCTGCTGAAGACTGGCTGACCGGAATGGATAACTATCGTTTTGCCCTGGAAAAGGGACTGCTGAAAAGCATGGCTAAAATGGGCATCTCAACCTTCAGTTCCTATCAGGGTAGTATGCTGCTCCATACTATCGGATTACACGCTGACTTTCTCGATCACTGGATGCCTTCTTTGAAACCCAATATTGGGGGAGATGACCTGGATGCTATTCAGGCCTGTGTCAAAAAGAGACATTCTTCCATTTTTAAAACTGAAACCGCTGAAATGAATGACCTGGGATTATTCAGAGTGAAACGAGATGGAGAAATTCACGGTTACAGTCCAGCTATTGCCAAACAAATCCGAAGAAAAGCAACCCATCAACCTGAGAAAGCCAAAAAACCCAGAGGTCGCATTTACCTGAGGGACCTTATGGAGTTCAAAAAACCTGCGACTCCTGAAAATGTGATTGTGGAATCCGGCGAGGAAATCACCAAGAGATTTGGTGTGGCTGCCATGAGTTTTGGAGCCTTGAGTGACGAAGCCCATCGTGTCCTAACCAAAGGGATTGCCCTGGTTGGAGGTCGCAGCAATACCGGTGAGGGTGGCGAAACCCCGGACCGCTATTTACTGTTTAAACAGAACGACCACATGAATGCCCATACCAAACAGATCGCCAGTGGGCGGTTTGGAGTGAAAGCTGACTATCTGGCCGCTGCCAGAGAACTGCAGATCAAAATCGCCCAGGGTGCCAAGCCTGGTGAGGGTGGACAGTTGCCGGGACCCAAAGTGAGTGTGGAAATTGCTACTGCGAGATCATCAACACCTGGAATCCCCCTGATCTCGCCACCACCCCATCATGACATTTATTCCATAGAGGACTTGGCCCAACTCATCTATGATTTGAAAGAGAGCAATCCTCGAGCACGCATCTCTGTCAAGCTGGCATCTCAGCGAGGTATTGGAATTGTTGCCTGTGGCGTAGTTAAAGCCGGTGCTGATATCGTTGTGGTTTCAGCAGGAGATGGCGGCACAGGGGCCAGTCCGCTGGGATCAATGAAGCATACTGGTATGGCCTGGGAAACGGGTCTGGCCGAAACCCATCAGGCACTGCTGGCCAATAATCTGAGAAACAAGGTCTTACTCCGTGTGGATGGTGGGATCATGGAAGCCAAAGACATTCTCGTGGCTGCAGCATTGGGTGGAGAAGAGTATGACTTTGGGTCCGTGGCACTCATGGCCATTGGCTGTGTCATGGTGCGACGCTGTCACCAGAATAATTGTCCTGTGGGAATTGCCACCCAGAATCTGGCTTTGCGCAAAAAATTTAAAGGTACACCGGAAGAGCTGGCTTCCTTTTTCAAACTATTGGCAGAAGATGTTCGTGATCAACTTGCCAGCCTGGGATTGACAAGTCTTGAAACCCTGATGGGCCGTAATGATCTACTGCAATTGAAAACAGATTCAAGCTCAGAGGATGTTTTTCCAAATGTGGATTTTTCACGCATTCTGGATCCAGAGCTCCCCCTTGACTGGCTGCATAAAGAAGAGCAACAGGCCAGTCGAAAATTCCCCAGCTTTGATGAAAAAATCCTGGAAAGCATTCACAAGGAATTGCTAACCCATGGTCAGGCTGTGGTTCGGGGGCACGTGAGCAATAAAGATCGGGCCATAGGCACACGTCTCGCTGGAGAAATCGCTTTCCTATTCGGAGAGGGTCAGTTTAACGGGATGTTGCAGTATCGTTTAGGTGGTGTGGCAGGCCAGAGCTTTGGAGCTTTTCTTACACATGGCATTGAACTGCGGCTGAAGGGGCTGGCCAATGATTATGTGGGCAAGGGGATGAGTGGTGGATTGATCACCATTCGTATGCCCCGAGATAGTCGCATCCCGGGAAGAGAGCATACCATGATCGGGAATGTGGCCCTCTACGGAGCAACTGGCGGAACACTTTTCGTCGCGGGTCGTGCCAATGAACGATTTGCTGTGCGCAATAGTGGTGCCTCAGCGGTGGTAGAGGGGGTTGGAAATCATGCCTGTGAGTATATGACCCGGGGAACCATCATCGTGTTGGGTGAGATTGGTTTCAACTTTGGGAGCGGTATGACAGGTGGCACCGCTTATCTCTATGATCTCTCTGATGAAGACCGACCGCATCTGAACCCAGACTTCGTCGTTGAAGAACCCCTGCAGGAGGTGGATGAATATACCATCGTCCGATTACTGGAAAGACATCGCTTTCATACGGGTTCCTTGAAGACTGAGAGTATTCTGGAAAATTGGGAGATTGAGAAAACAAAATTCTCAAAGGTTACACCCATTGTGATGCAGTTTATGGATAGTGAGGCACTCTATGATCAGCAGGTGAGTCAACGTCTCAATCTGGTGTTTAATGAATAGGTACACAGACAAACATTCTTAAGTATTGCCTCCCCAGCGCTTCTGGATTGAAAAATCGAATTTACACGAGATTCAGAATTTAAAATTGGCACGAAAATGTTTCGAAGAGCGATAGCAGTGGTTCAGAATCGAGTTACGGATTTGACATTCAGCACCTGACATTTTCTAACGATTTTGCCCTAAACCCTTGTATAGTTTAAAAGTATGACGCTTTAAGTCGCAAAATAATGATAAATATTTTAGCCTGAATCGAGTTGCAATCTTTTTAAAAAGTTATTTTTCACAGACCGCACAATCTTTTTAAAAAGAGTTTGCATATTCAGGGTAACCCGAGATAGAATACAGCAGGTTTTTATACCATGAGTAACGAGCAAACATATATGACCTTTCAGAACACTCCCAGAAGCGGACAAGCTTTTGCAATGCGTGCTGAAATTGAGTCAAATGTCGTTACTGAGATTTTAAGTATTAATGTCCTAAGTCTTCTGGGCCTGGTACTTATTATTATCAACGCCGCTCTGATCGCCTGATCGAACTTACAAAACATCAGGAACGAGCAGAGAGGCGGCTAACCCCCGACCCAAATCGCTTGTATCCTGATGAAAAGTTCTTTCTGGCTTCAGTGTTGTGCAAACTGAAGGGAAGAGAGATATATGAGATCCGATCTCATAAAAGAAGGATTCGATAAAGCACCCCACCGCAGCTTACTCCGCGCAACTGGCGTTATCCAGAATGATGCTGATTTCAAAAAACCATTTATTGGTGTAGCCAACTCCTATATCGACCTGATCCCAGGTCACGTGCATCTCCAGGCTTTTGGACAGGTCGCCAAAGAAGCCATTCGTGAAGCCGGTGGTGTACCGTTCGAGTTTAACACCATTGGTGTGGATGATGGCATTGCCATGGGACATCTGGGAATGCGCTATTCATTGCCCAGCCGTGAACTTATTGCTGACAGCATGGAGACCGTTGCCGAAGCCCATCGACTGGATGGCCTGGTCTGTATCTCAAGCTGTGATAAGATTGTCCCTGGTATGCTCATGGCTGTATTGCGCATGAATATCCCGGCCGTTTTTGTAGCTGGTGGACCTATGAAGGCTGGTAAAACTGCATCAGGCGAAAAAGTTGACTTAATTTCAGTCTTCGAAGGTGTTGGAAAGCATCAGGCTGGAACCATCGATGATGCCCAGCTCAAGGAATTGGAAGAACAGGGTTGTCCCACATGCGGATCCTGTTCAGGTATGTTTACTGCCAACTCCATGAATTGCCTTCTGGAAGCCCTGGGAATGGCTTTGCCTGGCAATGGAAGCATGCTGGCTGTAGATGACAGCCGTCTGGGTCTAGTTCGTGAATGCGCTCAGGCCATTATGGGTTTGGTTGAGACAGATACAAAGCCCCGGGACATCGTCACCAGGGAAAGTATCCTCAATGCATTTGCTCTGGATATGTCCATGGGTGGCAGCACCAACACGGTGCTCCATACTTTGGCTGCAGCTTCCGAAGCTGAAATCGATTTTGACCTCAATGAATTGAATGACCTGAGTCGCCGGACCCCCTACCTCTGCAAAGTGAGTCCCGCCACAGATAAGGTTCACATGGAAGATGTTCATGGAGCGGGTGGCATCTCAGCTATTCTGAAAGAATTATCCCGAGTTGATGGTCTACTGGATCTGAATCGACCCACCATCACCGGCAAGACGCTGGGTGAAACCATTGCCAGTGCAGAACGCACAAATGATGCAGTGATCAGACCCATTGAGGATCCCTATTCACAGGAAGGTGGCCTGGCCATTCTTTATGGAAATCTTGCGCCCAATGGTTCCGTCATCAAAACCGGGGCTGTTGATCCACAAATGATGACCCATACCGGACCTGCTCGCATCTATGAAACTCAAGATGCGGCTGTGGCAGGTATTAAAGCCAAAGAAGTTCAACCAGGAGATGTGGTTGTAATCCGTTATGAAGGTCCCAAAGGTGGACCAGGAATGCCAGAAATGCTGGCGCCCACCAGTGCTATCATGGGTATGGGAATGGGCAGTAAAGTGGCCCTCATAACCGATGGCCGCTTCTCGGGAGGCACCCGTGGCGCTTGTGTTGGCCACGTCTCACCAGAAGCTGCATCAGGTGGACCCATTGCCAGCGTACAGGCTGGAGATATGATCACCATCGACATACCCAACAGACAACTCTTTGTGGATTTGTCGGAACAGGAAATTTTCAATAGAATGGAGGCGCTTGCCCCCTTCGAACCCAAAATTAAATCAGGATATCTGTCCCGCTACAGCCGGATGGTGACCTCAGCAAATACAGGAGCAGTGCTAAAATGAGTGAAACAGGCACACCAACAGAAACCAGAAAAATGACCGGTGCTGACATCGTATGGGAATGTTTGATCCGTGAGGAAGTGGACGTCGTTTTTGGGTATCCGGGTGGAGCCAATCTGCCCATCTATGACGCACTGGTGAAATACAGTGATAAAATTCACCACGTGTTAACCCGGCATGAACAGAATGCTGCCCATGCAGCAGATGGTTTTGCCAGAGCCAGTGGCAAGGTTGGTGTAGCCATGGCTACATCAGGCCCGGGAGCGACTAATCTTATAACCGGTGTGGCTACAGCCATGATGGATTCGGTCCCCATGGTATGTATCACGGGTCAGGTTGGCAGAGAATCATTGGGTAGTGATGCCTTTCAGGAAACGGATATCCTGGGTGCCATGATTCCCCTCACCAAGCATAGCTATCAGGTCATTGATATCAGAAAGCTTGCTGCCACCATAAAAGATGCATTTTATCTGGCGCGAACGGGTCGACCAGGCCCCGTATTAATTGACATTCCCAAGGATGTTCAAAATGAATCAATTGAGTTTGTCTATCCTGAGACCCATGATGTGCTTCCAGGATACAATCCTATGGTCAAAGCCAGTGAAAGTGAACTGACAGAAGTGGCCAGGCTGATCAATGAAGCCAAAAACCCTGTGATCCTGGCAGGACATGGTGTTTTGCTTTCTGGTGCCACGGCAGAATTAACCACTTTGGCTGAAAAAGCCGATATTCCGGTGGCTGTCACCTTGCTGGGAATTGGTGGAATTCCTGCCAGCCATCCCAGATGTATTGGTTTTATGGGTATGCATGGTGGCTACTGGGTAAACCACGCCATTCAGGAGGCCGACCTGCTCATTGCCTGTGGAATGCGCTTTGATGATCGGGTCACGGGAAAGCTGGAAACCTACTCACCCAATTCGAAAAAGATTCATATCGATATCGACCCGACAGAACTGAATAAAAACATCATTGTTGATGTGGGAATCAGAGGAGACCTGAAGCAGGTTCTGTCTGCAGCCCTGCCAAAAATAAAAGCGACCAAGCATGATGAATGGACCACAACCATCAAGGGTTGGATGGGGGATTCCAGGACCAAGGATATCCTCAATCGCCAGTCCGATAAATTATTCGGAGCTTTTGTGGTTCGCGATCTCTGGGAAGCAACCAAGGGCAATGCCCTTATGGTGACTGATGTTGGCCAGCACCAGATGACGGTGGCTCAATATTACTATCAGGATCATGCCAATTCATTGCTCACATCCGGTGGACTTGGAACCATGGGATATGGCTTGCCAGCTGCTATCGGTGCCAGTTTTGCCGGTCGCAAAAAACCCATTTGGGCCGTGGTGGGGGATGGAGGTATCCAGATGACCATCAATGAAATGGCCACTGCGGTGCAGGAAAATGCCAATATCAATATTGCCCTCATCAACAATGGCTACCTGGGTATGGTGCGCCAGTGGCAGGAAATGTTTTATGAAAATCGTTTCAGTCAAACACCCATTTCAAGTCCTGACTTTCTCAAACTAACCGACGCCTACGGTCTCAAGGGCTACCGGGTCACTGAGCGGAAGGATGTAATTTCAACCATTCTGGAAGCTCAGGCACATGAGGGACCCACACTTATCGAGTTTGTGGTAGAGCCTATGGAAATGGTTTATCCCATGGTGGCTACCGGGTCAGCGCTCAACGAAATGGTGCAACGTCCCATCACCGAAGATCAATTCTCAGACATGGAAGTATAGGAGCGATTCATGCAAAAAACTGAACATACCATCGTTGCCTTTGTGGAAGATGAGCCAGGTGTCCTGAATAGAATCGTATCTATGCTCAGGCGTCGAAATTTTAACATTAAAAGTATGGTGGCCGGAGCAACAGAAAGCCCGGGTATTTCACGGATAACTATTGTTACCGATGAGTCCAACCAGCATCGCAGGGTCAATATGGCCCGCAATATTCAGAAACTGGTGAATGCCTATACGGTTGAGGATGTTACCGATGTCCCGGCTGTGATTCGTGAATATATGTTGGCTAAAGTATCCGTGACCAATGGAGACCGCGTCAAGCTGGATCTGCTTACCCGTGATTACGGTGCCAAGATCATTGATTCAGAAGAAGGTGCCGTCATAATTGAGGCTACTGGATACGACATGGAAATGGAGTCATTTCTTCAAAAACTAAAGGAATATGACATCGTCGAACTCATGCGTACTGGCAAAATGGCCATGCGTCGGGGAAGTCATCTGGAATTGAAAGCCAAGATCGAGATGATGACCACGGACCAGCAGTGGACCACCAAACAAATTCAATCAGCAATAAGCTAACCAAGAGGATCTAAGAATTATGGTAAACGCGTATTATGACAGTGATGCTGATCTGTCACTTCTAGAGGGAAAAAAGTGTGCTGTTCTGGGCTATGGCAGTCAAGGACATGCCCATTCATTAAATTTAATGGAGTCAGGTGTGGATGTCTGTGTAGGATTACGGAAAGGGAGTGCCTCCTGGCCAAAAGCTGAAGCCGCTGGTCTCACAGTCAAAACCATTCCTGAAGCGGTTGCCGGAGCGGACATTGTCATGATCCTGCTGCCGGATCAAACCATGAAAGCCATCTATGATGCCGATATTGCTCCCCATTTGAGCAATGTCAGCACCCTGGCATTTGGACATGGTTTCAACATTCATTACAAGCAAATCATTCCGCCAGCACATGCAGATGTGATCATGATTGCTCCTAAAAGTCCCGGACATCTGGTTCGTCGAACCTACCAAGATGGACAAGGTGTTCCCTGCTTGATTGCTGTTGAGCAAAATGCATCAGGTAAAGCTAAAGATACTGCACTGGCCTGGGCCAAAGGTATTGGGTGTACCCGCGCTGGAGCCCTGGAAACCAATTTCAAGGATGAGACCGAAACCGATCTCTTTGGTGAGCAGGCTGTCCTGTGTGGTGGTGTGGCTGATCTGGTGAAAACCGGTTTTGAAACCCTCACCGAAGGTGGCTATCCCGCTGACCTGGCCTATTTCGAGTGCATGCACGAATTGAAACTCATTGTAGATCTCTTCTATGAAGGTGGGCTGACACGGATGAATTATTCCGTGAGTGAAACCGCTGAATACGGTGGTATGACCCGTGGTCCCCGTGTGGTTGATGCCGGAACCAAGCAGCGTATGAAAGCCATTCTGAAAGAAGTCCAGGACGGTTCATTTGCAAAGGAATGGCTTGAGGAGTCCAATTCAGGCGGGAAGAATTTTGACAAACTGCGCCAGGATAACCGGGAGCATCCCATCGAAGAAGTGGGTGCCAAACTCCGCGGAATGATGAGTTTTATCGGAAACAAGGGATAAAGATTTATGCAAAGCTATAAGATTGCTGTACTGCCAGGCGATGGCATAGGACCCGAGGTGATGGATGCTGCCTTGAAGGTTCTGGATGCTGTCGGCAAAATGGAATCGGTACAGTTCGAATATGAATATGCCCAGGTCGGTGGTTGTGCCATTGATGAGACGGGAAGCCCTCTCTCAAAGGAAACCCTCCAGATGTGCCAACGATCAGATGCTGCCCTCCTCGGCGCTGTTGGCGGACCTAAATGGGAATCCTTACCACAGGATAAAAAACCGGAGCAAGCACTCCTCAAGCTTCGGGGTGGCCTGGGCCTATATTCAAATTTGAGACCGGCAGTGGTTTTTCCGGCACTGGCCAGGGCTTCATCCCTGCAGGAAGAAATTGTATCTGGTGTGGATGTCATGGTAGTGCGCGAGCTCACCGGTGGTATTTATTTCGGAACCCCCAAAGGTGCCGACGAGAACAAGGGTTGGAATACCATGGTTTATGAACGCCACGAAGTGGAGCGTATCGCTCGTGTTGCCTTTGACCTGGCCCGTAAACGCAATAGCCGTGTCTGCTCAGTGGACAAAGCCAATGTGCTGGATGTCTCCCAGTTCTGGCGGGACATCGTAATCGAGGTTCACAAGGATTATCCCGATGTGGAACTGGAGCACATGTATGTCGACAATGCTGCCATGCAGTTGGTGAGAACACCCAAGCAGTTTGATGTCATCGTTACTGGAAACATGTTTGGCGATATCCTTAGTGATATTGCTTCCATGGTAACGGGGAGTCTGGGAATGCTACCCTCTGCCAGCCTGGGTGAAAAATACTCACTTTATGAACCCGTCCACGGTTCAGCTCCTGATATTGCTGGTCAGAATGTGGCCAACCCCCTGGCCATGATTATGTCCGTAGCCATGATGCTGAGTTATACACTAGATCTGCCCCAGGCCGGAGCAGCAGTGCAGGAAGCAGTTTCTAAAGTCCTGGAAGCTGGTTACCGTACTGGAGAGCTATTTCAGGAAGGCGACAAATTGGTAACCACAACCGAAATGAGTGAACTGGTAATCAAAAAACTGACACAGGTTCGTGAGCGTGTCGCATGATTGATCCAGAAACAGAACATAAAAAGGGAAGTGCATCATGAGTGAAAAAGTGATCGTATTTGATACCACCTTAAGAGATGGCGAACAGTCACCAGGTGCTTCCTTGACGCTACACGAGAAAGTAGAGATTGCCCGCCAACTGGATACTCTGGGGGTTGATGTGATAGAAGCGGGATTTCCCATTTCCTCACCCACCCAGTTTGATGCGGTCAGGCGCATTGGCGATGAAGTATCCGCCGTTGTGGCTGGATTGGCCAGAGCACTGGAACCGGATATTGATGCGGTACGCAAATCATTGGAAAATGCCGAGAAATACCGCATTCATACTTTCATGGGGACATCAGACATTCATATCACCCAAAAGTTTGGCAGTGACCGTTATGGCAAGACCCTGGCGGAGAAACGCAAAAAAATCATTGAAATGGCCTGCGATGCCGTGGCCTTTGCCAAAACCTTCACGCCAGATGTTGAATTCTCCCCTGAGGATGCCGGTCGCACCGATATTGAATACCTGATTGAAGTAGTTGAGGCGGTCATCGCTGCGGGTGCTACCACCGTAAATATTCCCGATACCACGGGATATACTTTCCCAGTAGAATTCGGACAAAAAATCGCTGCCTTGAAGGAGCGAGTTCCAAATATCAATGATGCCATCATCAGCGTGCACTGCCATAATGATTTGGGTCTGGCAGTAGCCAATTCGCTCACATCAATTACCCATGGTGCCCGTCAGGTTGAATGTACCATTAACGGAATCGGTGAGCGTGCCGGCAATGCCTCTCTGGAAGAAATTGTCATGGCCCTCAAAGTGCGTCCTGAATTGTGGGATTGTCACACTGACATCAATACATCAGAAATCATGAATACCAGTCGCATGGTGTCCGGTTACACCGGCATGCTGGTTCAACCCAACAAAGCTATCGTAGGTGAAAATGCTTTTGCCCATGAATCAGGGATTCATCAGGATGGGATGCTGAAAAGCAGAGAGACCTATGAAATTATGAATCCTGATGCCATAGGAATTGGTGAAAGCAAAATAGTGCTGGGTCGTCATTCCGGTAGAGCAGGGTTGAAGTCGCGACTGGAATCCCTGGGTTTTCACGTGGATAAGGACCGTTTAAAGACCATTTATAAAGAATTTGTGGTTCTGGCAGACAAAAAGAAGGAGGTCTTTGACGAAGATCTTCGCGCTATCATGAATGATTTACTGGAGCAGGAAGATGCCTACTATAAATTGGATTATCTCCATGTGAACCTGGGAACTACCACCATACCGGTTGCCATTGTACGCATTCATACGCCAGATGGTGAATTTCAGGACTCAGCCACAGGTGATGGTCCCGTAGCTGCCTGTTTCAGAGCCATTGCCCGGGCATTGGATATTCGTCAGGAATTCAATCTGGAATATTATCAGGTACGCTCCATTACCAGAGGCAAGAGTGCCCTGGGTGAAGTGACCTTACGCCTGCACCATAAGGGTGATATTTATGCCGGTCGTGGAATTTCGACCGACACCATTGAAGCCAGCGCCAAGGCCTATCTGGAAGCATTGAATCAGCATAAACGAAAGCTGGAAATGGAACAAGACCCCAAAAATTTAGCAGTGGAAGAGCATATCTAATGAGCGCGAAAACACTATACGATAAGCTGTGGGAAAGCCATGAAGTTCGTCAAAATGAGAATGGCACCAGCCTGCTGTATATCGATCGACAACTGATCCACGAAGTGACCTCACCCCAGGCCTTTGAGGGTCTGAGAATGAATGGCCGAGCTCCCTGGAGGACAGGTGCTAATGTGGCGGTTCCAGATCACAATATTCCCACCAAAGATCGTGAGAAGGGGGTTGAAGACTCGGTTTCAAAACTTCAGATCGATACGCTGGCCAGCAATACCCATGAACTGGGCATCACCAATTTTGATATGTCTGACCCCCGTCAGGGAATTGTACACGTTATTGGACCAGAACAGGGCATCACCCTTCCCGGCATGACCATCGTCTGTGGAGATTCTCATACATCAACGCATGGAGCGCTGGGAGCCCTGGCTTTTGGCATTGGTACTTCAGAGGTGGAACATGTACTGGCCACCCAATGTCTGGTTCAGGAGAAATCCAAAAACATGCTGGTTCGTGTTGATGGAAAACTCAAAGCTGGTGTCACCGCCAAAGATTTGATCCTGGCGATTATCGGAAAAATTGGAACTGCCGGTGGAACCGGTTATGCCATCGAATTTGGTGGTGAAGCTATTCGATCCCTGTCCATGGAAAGTCGCATGACGGTCTGCAATATGACCATTGAAGCAGGCGCTCGTGCTGGAATCATAGCCGTAGATGAAACCACCATAGAGTATGTGAAGGGTCGCAATTTTGCTCCAGCTGGACACGAATGGGAAAAAGCCGAGAAATATTGGCGGACACTCCATTCTGATGAAGATGCAAGCTATGACGAAACCATTGTTTTTGAGGCATCAGAAATTAAGCCCATGGTTTCCTGGGGAACTTCTCCCGAAATGGTAGCAGCCGTAGATGGCGTTGTACCTGATGCATCTGATCCAGCCAAAGCCGAACAAATCGGTAATGCACTGAAGTATATGGACCTTGAATCTGGAATGCCCATTGAAGATATCACCTTCGATAAGGTCTTTATCGGGTCATGCACCAACTCGCGCATCGAGGATCTGCGTGAAGCCGCTCGTGTGGTTCAAGGGCAAAAAGTTGCTTCAACAATTTCACTGGCAATGGTGGTACCAGGATCAGGTCCTGTAAAAGAACAGGCTGAAGCTGAGGGCTTGGATAAAATCTTCCTCGAGGCAGGCTTTGAGTGGCGTGAACCGGGATGTTCCATGTGTCTGGCCATGAATGCCGACAGACTGGAGCCAAGGGAGCGATGTGCCTCCACATCCAACCGGAATTTTGAAGGACGGCAGGGACAGGGTGGACGGACTCATCTCCTCAGTCCTGCAATGGCAGCTGCTGCGGCAGTAGAAGGTCACATTGTTGACGTGACAAAATATTACGAGAATTAATATGCAGAAATTTACCTCAGTTAATGGGCTGGTAGCCCCTTTGGACAGGTCCAATGTGGATACAGATGCAATCATCCCCAAACAATTTCTCAAATCCATCAGCAGAACCGGTTTTGGACCTTACCTGTTTGATGAATGGCGTTACCTGGATCATGGAGAACCCGGTCAGGATTGTAGCAATCGTCCCTTGAACATAGACTTTGTTCTTAACCAGGATCGTTACAAGGGTGCATCCGTGCTTTTGACACGCGAGAATTTTGGTTGCGGTTCAAGTCGTGAACATGCACCCTGGGCATTGTTGGATTACGGTTTTCAGGTGATTCTGGCTGAAAGCTTTGCCGACATTTTTTACTCGAATTGTTTTAAAAATGGTATTCTGCCAGTCGTTCTGTCAAAGCAGCAAATTGCCGACTTCTTCGATGCAGTAGAGGCCAACCCTGGATACACAATGCAGGTCGATCTTGAGAGTCAGACAATTACCGACCCCCAGGGAAAGGTCACTACGTATGAACTGGATGAATACCGCAAGTATTGTCTCATCAACGGTCTGGATGAAATTGGTCAAACCCTTTCATATCAGAAGGAAATAACAGCCTTTGAGAGCAAACATCTCGAGCAAAACAGCTGGCTGTTTAAAGAGGTACGCTAAAGTGTCTACTTCACAATCTATCGAGCTTTTTGATTCCACTCTACGAGATGGAACCCAGGGCGAAGGCGTTAATCTATCCGTGGATGACAAATTACGCATCGCTCAACGGCTGGACGATTTTGGTGTTGGAGTCATCGAAGGTGGCTGGCCCGGTTCCAATCCCCGGGACCAGGAATTTTTCAAGCGCTGCAAGGATTTAACATTCAAACAGGCCAAAATTTGTGCTTTCGGATCCACAGCCCGTGATATCAATAAGGTTAAGGGTGATGTGAACCTGAATGCATTGCTGGATTCAGAAACCGAAGTGGTTTCCATTTTTGGAAAAACCTGGCGGCTGCATGCGGAAAAAGGCCTGGGTCTGGATAAAGCCACCAATGCTAAATTAATTGAAGCGTCTGTAGATTATCTGGTGCAAGCTGGTCGTAGGGTCATTTTCGATGCCGAACACTTTTTTGATGGCTATAAGGATTCACCTGAATTTGCACTGGAAATGCTCAAGGCGGCCCAGGCTGGTGGTGCTGATACCCTGGTCCTTTGTGATACCAATGGTGGAGCCCTGCCCCACGAAGTAGCTCAGGCAACACAACATGTCCTGGACACATTTGATCTCCCCGTGGGTATTCATGCTCACAATGATGGGGGGATGGCAGCAGCCAATACCATCACAGCGGTTCAAACTGGTGCAACCCATGTCCAGGGAACCATGAATGGAGTGGGTGAGCGTTGTGGAAATGCTAACCTGAGTACCGTCATCCCCAATCTGGTTCTAAAGCTTGGTCTGGAACTGAGCCACCCCGTAGATCTTGCTCAATTGACGCAGATGGCCAACTTTGTGTTTGAGATTATGAATCTCCATCCCGATGACCGTGCTCCCTTTGTCGGACGCTCAGCCTTCGCACATAAAGGTGGCATTCATGTCAGTGCGGTCATGAAAGACAGTCGCATGTATGAACACATCATCCCCAAAGCAGTCGGTGCCAAACAGCGGGTCCTGGTTTCGGATCTGTCTGGACAGAGTAATATCCGCTACAAAGCTGAAGAGCTAGAGGTATCTCTGGGTGATGCCCACGGTGCTGTGCCCAAGGAAGTGGTGGATCGCATCAAGGAGATGGAGCATAGCGGGTTTCAATATGAAGCTGCTGAAGCTTCCTTTGAGTTAATTCTAAAAGAACAGATGGGAAGTTTTAGTCCCTTCTTTGAAGTTGAGGATTCACGGGTTATTGTCAGCTACGAGCGTGAAGGTCACAATCTGGCTGATGCCATGCTCAAAGTCAGGGTCAATGGCGAGGTCGAACATACCGCCGCAGATGGCGTGGGTCCAGTTAATGCCTTGAATAAGGCCCTTCAGAAGGCTCTGGTGCGCTTTTATCCACAATTGTCGACGGTGCACCTGACTGACTACAAAGTGCGTGTTCTGGATGGCAACCACGGGACCAAAGCTGTAGTGCGTGTACTTATTGAAAGTAATGATGGAGAAAACACCTGGTCTACGGTGGGTGTATCTGAAAATATAATTGAAGCGAGTTGGCAGGCACTGGTTGACAGCCTGAACTACAAATTGATGAAATCTGAAATTAAGAACAAGAATATCAAGAAACAGGACATGTGAAATGCCGAATCATTGTAAGAAAATTTGGTTTAACGGGAAGATAGTCAAGTGGGATCAAGCTACCACGCACGTCATGTCTCATGGTTTGCACTATGGGAGTGGCATCTTTGAAGGGGTGAAATGTTACACAACTGATGAAGGTCCGGCCGTTTTTAAAGCACAGGATCACATCGATCGCTTCTTCACGTCAGCAAAAATTTATCGCATGGAGCTTCCTTTCAGTAAAGAGGAGATGCTTCAAGGGTGTCTGGATATTATCAAGCAGAATGGAATTGTGAACGGATATATACGTCCTGTGGCGTATTATGGTTATGATTCACTTGGTGTACATCCTAAAGACTGTCCGGTTGAGGTCTCTATTGGTGCTTTTGATTGGGGAACGTATCTGGGACAGGATGCGCTGATCAAAGGTGTCAGAGTCACCGTTTCGCCATGGCGTAAATTTCATTCCAGCTCGTTTCCTACCACAGCTAAGGCCAATGGTCAGTATCTGAACTCCATGCTGGCAGTTCAGGATGCAAAATCCAAAGGCTTTGATGAAGGGCTCCTTCTGAATCAGGAAGGTACCATCGCTGAAGGAGCTGGTCAGAATATTTTTTTAGTTAAAAACGGGAAGATTTATACCAACGCAGAAGACTCCTCCATTCTCATGGGTATTACTCGTGAAACGGTAATAGAAATTGCCAGAAACCTTGGATTTGAAGTCAAGGTTGGGCGTCTTTCAGTAGGGCAACTGCTATCTGCGGACGAAGCCTTCTTTACTGGAACAGCCAGTGAAGTGACCCCTGTTCGTGAATTGGATCAACGCATTGTTGGTTCAGGGGGTCGTGGTCCTATTACAGAAAAACTGCAATCAGCCTATATGGATGCAGTGCATGGAAGAACCCCAGAATACAAGTCTTGGCTAACCTATGTTAATCCCATTGATTAGCCAGTGAGCCCAGCAAAATTATCCCCCAGATTTTGGGGTAGCCATATTGGCTTGATTCAAATAAGTTAAAGAATGAATTCAACGGGGAATGTAGTTAGTCTATGAAAGTTATGAAATTTGGTGGCTCCTCAATTGCCACACCGGAACGTCTGCAGTCCGTTTTAAAATTAATTCAGTCTGCTGAGCAGGATGGTCAGGTTGCCGTCGTAGTTTCTGCTTTTGGTGGTATCACAGACCAATTGATTCGCATGATTGACCTGGCTGGTCAGGGTGACGATGCCTATTACATTGATTTTAGAACCTTTGTGGATAGACACGAAGAAATGATCAAAGCGCTCACCAGCGAGAAGCGTCAGCTTGAACTGCAAAAGAGCATCAATAAATACACATCTCGCTTGAGTGAGATTTTACGGGGTGTCTATCTCGTACGTCATGTAGCGCCCAAAACCTACAATCAGATTTTAAGTTATGGTGAAAGACTCTCAGCGCGCATCATCTCCGAGAGCTTGATGGAAGCCGGAAGCAAAGCTGGATTTGTAGATGCACGTCATTTTGTGCTCACCGATGACAATTATGGTGCTGGTGTGGTTGATTTTAAAGTCACCACAGAGAATATTCAAAAGCATTTCCAGGCAAACACATCCACTCAGATCATTACGGGGTTTATTGCCTCCAACAGGGGAGGTGAAACTACTACTCTGGGGCGTAGCGGCTCGGATTACACCGCAGCAATATTTGGGGCGGCACTGGGTGCCAGTGAGATAGAAATCTGGACTGATGTTAATGGCATTCTCTCTGCCAATCCCCGTGAAGTTCCAGAGGCCCATTCCATACCCGCCATGACCTATGAAGATGCCATGGAGATGTCCCATTTTGGTGCTAAAGTGATTTTCCCGCCAACCATTCAGCCCGCCATGCAGGCCGATATTCCTATTCGCATCAAGAACACTTTCAATCCTGATTTTCCTGGAACCTTGATCGACAAGGTTGGACAGGATAAGGAGACCCGTATCACGGGAATATCGAGTATGGATGCCATATCCCTGATTCGCATTCAGGGCAGTGGAATGATAGGCAAGACCGGTTTAACGGGCAGAATCTTTATGGCCATGGCCAAGGCCGATGTGGGTGTGATGTTAATTTCTTTGGCATCCAGCGAACACTCCATTTGTTTTGCCGTGGATCCCGAAGGCGCCCCAGCCGCCAAGGCTGCATTGGAAGAAGAGTTTCAATTTGAACTTCAGGTTCAAGGCATAGCCAAAATCCTGATTGAGGACAATCTTTGCATTGTGGCTGTTGTGGGTGAAAACATGCGCCACACCCCGGGAATTTCAGGCAAAGTGTTTGGCGCATTGGGAGATCTTGGTGTTAATGTTGTGGCTATTGCACAGGGATCCTCTGAGCGGAATATCTCCATTGTCATTTCCCGTGATGATGAGGTTCAAGTGAAGCAAGAGCTTCATAAGCGCTTCTTCTCAGATACAGAGTAATAAAGCATTCACATGAAAAATTCAGTTCGAGCCTATGCTCCAGCAACCGTTGCCAATGCTACAAGTGGATTTGATGTCCTGGGTTTTGCCCTGCAAGAACCGGGGGATATCGTAGTTTGTAGACATTCAGATGAATCGGGAATAAAAATCCTTCCCTTAACCGGTGAATACAAAGATTTACCCACGGATCCAAGATTGAATACCGCCGGAGTGGCAGTTCAAGCACTTCTGGATTCAATGCATCTCAGTGCTGGTCTGGAATTGGAAATTCAAAAAGGTGTCCCCATTGTGGGTGGTATGGGCTCCAGTGCCTCCAGTGCTGTCGCCGCTGTGGTAGCTGTGAATGAGTTGCTTGGTCTGTCCAAATCCCCAGTCGAATTATTGCCTTTTGTGCTGGAGAGTGAAAAAGCTGCCACTGGTGTGCCTCATGCAGATAACGCAGCGCCATCTCTGCTGGGAGGTTTCACCATGGTGCATAGTCTCGATCCCATTGATATCATCTCTCTGGCCACACCTGAAAACCTGGCCTGTGCACTGGTACATCCTGATATGCATATTAAAACCAAGGATGCCCGGGAAATTTTACCTCCCACAGTTCTCATGGAAACCGCAACCCGGCAGATGGGGCATATCGCTGGTTTTGTCACGGGCCTCTATACCGAGGATATGGACCTAATCGCCCGCTCCATGAAGGACGAACTGGCAGAGCCCTACAGAGGACGCCTGATTCCAGGCTACCAGCAAGTTAAAGAAGCAGCCGTTGAGAGTGGAGCTTTAGGTGCGGGAATTTCAGGGTCTGGCCCCTCAATGTTTGCCCTGTGTCCTTCCAGTAAGGTTGCTGAAAAAGTAGGTGAATCCATGCAGCAGGTGTTCCAGGAGTCAGGCATGGACAGTGAATTGTACTTATCTCCCATCAGTCAGATGGGTGCCCACATTCTGGACTAAATCATGAAGTATCTCAGTACACGGAAAATTTCTCCACCAGCATCATTAAAGCAGGCTGTGCTATGGGGAATGCCGGCAGATGGTGGTCTGTTTATGCCGGAACGCATCCCAAAGCTGGAAGCCTCCTTTTTATCTAATCTGGATAAACATAGTTTTCAGGAGATAGCCAAGAATATTGCTTTGGCTTTTTTAGAGGAAGATTTGCCGGAAGTCGACATCAGAAACATTGTTGATCAATCCATGGATCTGGATGTAAAAATCAAGAACCTGGATGAGCACACTGCTGTCCTTGAAACCTTTCATGGACCCACCATGGCTTTCAAGGACTTTGGTGCCAGATTTATGGCCAGACTCATGTCCCATTTAATCCAGGATGATTCCAGAGAACTGACGATTCTGGTAGCAACTTCTGGTGATACTGGCAGCGCTGTGGCCAGTGGATTTCTGGCAATACCTGGTATTCGTGTTGTTATTCTCTATCCCAGCGGAAAGGTCAGTCCTTCCCAGGAAAAGCAGTTAACCACCCAGGGTCAAAATATTCAAGCGCTGGAAGTTGATGGAACCTTTGATGATTGTCAGCGTCTGGTGAAAGC
>JAERTH010000170.1 GCA_016844955.1 Fidelibacterota bacterium
TTCGGGTACAACCGGATGCTGTGATCGATCCTGATGTCACCAAAGTCATTGAGGTGCGTGAAATTACCTACCTGAATTCAAATATGGATTTCATACCTGTCCATCTCCTCAGGTCTGGAGGGTTGGATGTCCAGTAGGCTATACAGGTGGGGATTTCTCCTCCTTCTTCTTATTGTGAATTCTGTTTCAGCGACTATTGTTAATGTCCCCGGGGACTATGTTACAATCCAGGAAGGGATAGATGCTTCTGTTGATGGTGATACGGTGCTTGTTGGGTCTGGCACCTATCTGGATAGTATCAATATACAGAATAAATCTCTGACTCTCATGGGTATGGATAGTTCAGCCACAATCATCTCTGCTGATGAAATATTGGTTCAGTCTTCAACTTCCCATAGTGTCAAAATAAAAGATATGAAATTCCTTAGTAGCGACTCGGGGAGTGACCTCATCGTAGGGGCTGGTTGTCATGATTGCCCCGTTGGAGATACACTATTTCTAGATTTGGAGTCAATAGCAGTTGATGGAAATCATGAATCCAGGTTTTTAAAGGAGGCACAGAACACCTTCCTCACTATTCGGAATTCCAGTTTCCAAAACATGTATGCCGCTAACGGTGATGGATCCGTACTAGACCTTAGAAAAGCAAAAGTAGTAATTGATCATAGCCAATTCTTAAATAATTCAGCTGATGGTGAAGGTCAGGTGATCCATGCGAGTGAACAAAGTTCTGTAAAAATCGACTTCTCCAGCTTCTCAGGCAATGGTGATAACCCGGGTGCACTGGCAATCAGTGACGGCTCAAGTCTAACAGTCTCAAATTCCATATTGTGGGGGACACCAAATTTTCAATTGGTTATCCCGGATATTGGTGATCCTTGTACTGCTGATATCAGCTACAGCGATATTTCAAATGGTCTTCTGGGTATCGATGACCAGTCGGGTGATCTCTCTTTGACATGGGGCTCTGGAAACATTAATCAAAATCCACGATTTGTGTCTCTTACAGATCTGTCGCTTCAATCCACATCATCCTGTATTGATGCAGGGGATCCTGGCGCCCAACTTGATGAAGATAACACGAGGGCGGATATGGGGGCGTATTACTATGATCACATTTATTATTCACCGCTGATATCTATATCTGCTGATACATTGGTGTTCAATGTAAATACCGCTGACAGCGTTGAGCAGTCACAGACTATTACAATTTCCAATAATGGTCTGAGTCCTTTGGAGGTATCCTTTTTCATAAACTCAGAGATGGTTACAGACATCGATGGGAATACATACAAGACTGTTAAGATCGGTGATCAGGTATGGATGGCAGAAAACTTAATGGTAACACATTATCGCGATGGATCGCCAATCACTAATGTAACTGATAATGATGTTTGGGAGGCTCTTACAACTGAGGCGTATTGCTTTTATGATAACGATAGCAATTTAGGCATGACATTTGGGGCTCTCTACAATTGGTATGCTTTAGCCCATGTTGGAATTATTGCGCCGGAGGGTTGGCATATACCATCAAATGATGAAATTGTCCTGATGGAAATTGAGTTAGGTATGAGTCCCCAAGATGCTAATAGCTATGGAGGATTTCGTGGAACTACTGAGGGCAGTAAATTAGCTGGAACGCGTGAATTGTGGGAGTACGGAGGATTAACGAGTCATAATGATTTTGGAACCTCCGGATTTAACTTATTGCCTGGCGGTTATAGGTCAAGTGCAACTGGTATTTTTGGTGGGATTAACTCAACTGGGAATTTATGGGCAGGCGATGGACATTATGGACGATATGTGACATACCAATATACGTTTCTCCAATCAAATGTATATGAATATGGAGTTGGCCGTTCTGTTCGCTGCATAAAAGATGAGCCCAATGATTCAACTATTTGGCTTTCTACAACACCAGCAATACTGGCAGTTCCACCCGGGGAGAATCATGATGTTCTGGTGAACATCAATTGTGAAGGTTTTGAATTGGGTGACTATTTTGATCTGATAACCATATCCAGCGATGATTTCACAAATCCCATAGTAGAATTGCCTGTGTCCATGAGTGTAGTTAATCAAGACACTATTCCACCAGAAGTACATCTGAATGTGCCCGAGATAACTGCGCCAGTATATAATGGTGATACGCTCACCATCATCTGGACAGCATCAGACAATGTAGCGCTTGATTGGGCAAAACTCTTCTTTACAGCAGATGAGGGGGCTACATTTGATCTTTACGACAGTGTAGATGCAAATCCGGGTGAGATTGATTGGATCGCTCCTGACCTCATCTCAAATAGGTGCAATTTTGCCATCTGGGTCTGTGATTCATACGGCAATATTACCGCTGATACCCTGGATGGATCCTTTTCCATAAATGATAGCACGCTTCCCACAATTACGATTCTTCACCCAATAGAACTAACCTCTGTAAAAGAGGGCGATTCTCTGTATGTCTCCTGGGAAGCTTCTGACAATGTTGGCCTGGATTGGTTTGAGCTCTGGCTCTCAAAGAACCCCAGTGAAGATTTTGTGAATCTGATCATGATTCCCGGGGACTCTATGTCTTTTGCGTTTGGTATTGGTCACGGAGTATCAGATAGTGCCAGAATTAAAATGACTGTCATGGATGTGGCGCATAATCTCGCCGAAGACTATTCAGACTATTTCTCGATTACAGACAATACTGCCCCGGTCATATCCTTTCTCGGAATTCCAGATACCGTGGAGTGGGGCATAGGCAGCGTTCTGGATCTGTGGGTGATCGCTTCAGACAATGTTGAAGTCACTGGCCTTGATCTTAGTTATTCAGCCGATGAAGGAGCAACCTGGTTACCCATAATTGAGGATCTATATCCGGTTCAAGGACGACCCACCTACTCTTGGCTTATACCCAATACACCGGGAGATTGTCAGGTTAGGGCCGTGGTCAGCGATGCGGTTGGGTTGACAGACACTTCATATTCTGAGGAATTCAGCATCATCGTTGAGTATCCTCAACTGGTGGCCAGCCTCCCAGAAATCAGACCTGATGGTGACCTGTCCCTGGCCTTTAGCCAACCCATAGACTCTCTGAATTTTTCTACTGCTGCTTCGGTCACAGGCTCTGTATTTGGTGAATATGAGATATCAGGTGAATTGAATGGTGTCTACGCAACTATCTCTGTTCCCAATGGATTTGTCTCCCTGGACACGCTGAGACTTGTGCTTTTCGCTTCTGAATGGACCAATCGCTATGGCTATGGTCTGGATGGCAACGGTGACGGAGCCTTTGATGGCAATGGTGCTGATAATGACACAATCTACTTCACGGTCAACGCCGCCGGTGACTATAACCAGGATGATGCCCTTGATTTTGAAGATTTTGATGATTTTATCACCGCCTGGCACCATGATGTGGTGGATTATGAATTGGCCCCACATCAGGGGACCATCCCGCATATCAGCATCCAACCAGACTCCAGCTTTGATATCTATGACCTGGCTACGTTCGCCTCCATGTGGAATTGGGCGGCTGGCATGTCACCGTCAGCACCCATGACTGAAACTTTCCCATATGAAACCTTCACCACAGAGCAGAACGGGAACACCTTAAGTATCTCAGTTCCCCAAGCAGACTACCGGGCCTCTCAAACCATCATCAAGTATGATCCCAATCTGGTTGCAATCAACCTTACCGATCCAGGGCTGGCCAAAGTTTCCTCCAGCGCCCTCTCCTTTGTGGATGTGAATCCTGATAGTGGCTATATCCTCATCACCAGCAGTCAACTCAATGAAATTGAAGATGAATTGCTGAATTTTACGCTAATCCCAAGCACCAGGCACAGATATTCCATAGAAATCGCTTTCCAGGGCTCCAACGGGGCTGACAATCCTATTCAAAAACGAAGTGTGGTGGAGCTATTGCCTATACCCACCAGCTTCAGCCTGTGGCAAAATTACCCCAATCCATTTAACGCGAGCACTTCAATAGAGTATGCACTACCAATGAATACGGAGCTAAATATCTCCATCTATGATATTCGTGGTCGGTTTGTCCGGGATATCTACTCCGGTGAAAAACCAGCAGGCTACCATCTGACTCAATGGAATGGAACCACGGATGCGGGACAGAATGTGGCATCGGGGGTGTATTTTATTGTGCTCCAGACACCTGAATACATTGGCACTGAGAAATTACTACTTTTGAAGTAAGCTTCGCAGCAAACTCGGATACAGATACAGAGTGAAAAAATGATACTGTTGCAGGGGGGGGTGGTTATGGTAGTTCACAATAATCAAAAACTATTAGAGGATAAACGCATATGATGCGAAGTATTCAGAAGTGGGTGACACTTCTCGTATCCTATACGATGATTGGTACTATTCAACTATGGTGTTTGCCTGCGTATGCTGTGAATAATTGCGACGTTGATTTAGATAGGGAAAAATTCCAATGGGTGAGAATTCCTGCTGGGCCCTATACGTACGGAAAATCTGGTAATATCCAGAAAGACATTCCTTATGATTTCTTCATAATGAAGCATGAAGTCACGAATGGCCAGTATGTCAACTTCCTCAAATGCATGTTGGTAGACAATAAATTAACAATTTTCTCAGACACTTCGGTTGGCGGCTCTTATAGAGGCGATAGACACTGGAATGCCGGACCCCGTGAGTTTTTGGATCTGGATGATTCGGATTGCCGGATTTACACCAGGGAGGGGCATTTCTTTGTGAAAGAAGGGTATGCAGATCACCCAGTCCTGGAAGTCTCATGGTTTGGTGCCAACGCCTTCGCTGAATATTATGGTTACAAGCTCCCCACCGAGCGGGCCTGGGAAAAATCAGCCAGGGGCGATACAGAATCTAAATATCCCTGGGGCAATGAAGAACCGGATTGCCTCCTGGCAAACTCATTCGAGTGTTCCAGGGATACGAGGCCCGTTGGCCAAACGACAGGATTAAGCCCCTTTGGAGTCACAGATATGGCTGGGAATGTCGCTGAATGGACACGCAGTTTCCACCACCCAAAGTCACATGTGCGTGTGGTGAAGGGTGGTGATTGGATGGGCTTTAATGGTAATCTTCTGATCTATCGCAGAGAAAACGAAACCCCAGTTGAATCAACCAAAACTATTGGGTTCAGGTGTGTCAAACTAAGGTAAATCAATCTGGACGGGGTTATTCCAAAGTCTGGATGTTCCAGCAAACCAGCCTTAATCTATCACCCTGAATATTTGCTCACAATAGAACTAGTGCTTCAATCAGCAATTAATTGTTAAGTATACGATCATTTTATGACCAAAATGAGCTGATAAAAAATATTGCATCCTCTCTTAATAAGAATATATTCCTAATAAGAGGTAAGAGCCAAAACGTATGAAAATTGATCCCCAAAAAGTAGAAATTCGGCTTGAATATCTGAAATCCGTCTGTCGCCAGGCCAAGCTGCGGGTAACTCAGCAGCGGATGGAGATTTTCCGCGAAGTAGCCATGACGGGTGACCATCCCAATGCAGAACAGGTTTTTCAGGGGGTTAAACAACGGGTAGCCACAATTTCTCTGGACACAGTATACAGAACCCTGTGGATGCTGGTTGATCTGGGTCTGATCACCACCATGACCCCGGGGAGGAGAAGAACCCGCTTCGATGCGAACCTTGAACAGCATCATCACTTCGTATGTGTCAAGTGTGGATTGACCCGGGATTTCTACAACGAGGATTTCGATATGCTTGAAACACCTGAATCAATAAATGCAATTGGAACAGCTCGACAAACACATGTCGAGGTTCATGGTCTTTGTCTGGAGTGCCAACAAAATAATAAATAGATAAAAGGGGAAAATGATGAATGATGAAAGTAAGTGTCCCGTAACTGGTGGAGCTACCACCAGCGCGAAACAAACAAATCGGGATTGGTGGCCCAATCAATTGAACTTGAAGATACTCGGCCAGAATTCTTCAAAAGTGGATCCCATGGATGAGGGATTTGACTATAAAGCTGAATTTGAGAAACTGGACTATCAGGCCCTGAAACAGGATCTCACTGATCTCATGACCAACTCCAAGGAATGGTGGCCGGCAGATTATGGCCATTATGGAGGCTTGTTCATACGCATGGCCTGGCACGCAGCCGGTACCTATCGTACTGGTGATGGTCGGGGAGGTGCAAATACGGGTAATCAAAGATTTGCACCGTTAAACAGCTGGCCGGACAATGCCAACCTGGATAAAGCACGCCGTTTACTCTGGCCCATTAAAAAGAAATATGGTAACAATATCTCCTGGGCTGACCTGCTGGTACTTACTGGCAATGTTGCTCTGGAATCAATGGGCTTCAAGACCTTTGGTTTCGGTGGCGGGCGTCCTGATATCTGGGAGCCAGAAATAGATATCTACTGGGGAGAAGAAGATGAATGGCTGGGTGACAATCGCTACAGCGGGGACAGAGATCTGGAAAATCCCCTGGCAGCTGTTCAGATGGGACTCATCTATGTCAATCCTGAAGGTCCCAACGGTGAACCCAGTGCGGTGAAAGCAGGCCAGGATATTCGTGAAACTTTTGCCCGTATGGGTATGGACGACGAAGAAACGGTAGCCCTCACAGCAGGTGGTCACACCTTCGGTAAGACGCATGGTGCAGGGGACGCAGGACTGGTTGGCCCTGAACCTGAAGGGGCTGGCATAGAGCAGCAGGGTCTGGGATGGATCAGCAGTCACGGGAGTGGCAAAGGCGATGATACCATTACCAGTGGTATCGAGGGTGCCTGGACCTCAAATCCTATCCAATGGGATAATGGTTATTTTGATGTACTATTTGGCTATGATTGGGATCTGGTGAAAAGCCCGGCAGGAGCCTTCCAGTGGGTGCCAGTTAATCCTGATGAAAAGCATCTTGCACCAGCCGCTCACGATCCATCGAAAAAGGTCACGACCATCATGACCACAGCTGATATGGCCATGCGCATGGATAGTAAATATGAAAAAATCTCCCGTCATTTTCACAAACATCCCGAAGCCTTTGCAGATGCTTTTGCACGCGCCTGGTTCAAGCTGATCCATCGTGATATGGGTCCCAAATCACGCTATTTGGGGGCTGAGGTTCCGACTGAGGATTTGATCTGGCAGGATCCCGTACCAACAGTGGATACCGATCTGATAAACGAGGCAGATATTGCTGATTTGAAGCTGAAAATCATGGCCTCAGGGTTAAGCATTTCAGAGCTGGTTTACACTGCCTGGTCATCTGCTTCCACTTTTCGTGGCTCGGACTTCAGGGGCGGTGCTAACGGGGCTCGTCTACAACTCGCTCCACAGAGGACCTGGAAGGTCAATCAACCTGAACAACTTGACAAAGTGTTGAGCAAACTGGAAGGTATTCAGAAGTCGTATAGCAAGCCGGTTTCCATGGCTGATCTCATTGTACTTGGTGGTTGTGCCGCTATTGAAAAAGCTGCCAGGGATGGTGGTTTGGAGATGACAGTGCCTTTTATTCCCGGCCGGAGTGATGCCACCCAGGACATGACCGATATCGAATCCTTTGCCGTGCTGGAACCTGAGGCAGATGGGTTCCGTAATTACCAGCGAGCAAACTTTGCTGTCTCAGCTGAGGAGTTGCTGCTGGATAAAGCGCAATTGTTAACCCTGACTGCACCTGAAATGACGGTGCTGATTGGTGGCCTGCGTGTTTTGGGTGCGAACTACGACAACACCGACTATGGCGTCTTCACCGATAGGGTTGGGATACTCAGCAATGACTTTTTCGTGAATCTGCTGGATATGGACACAGAGTGGAAACCGCTTGACCCAGGTGGTCATGCCTATCAGGGAAGTGATCGGGAAACCAGTGCTGCCAGGTGGACTGGTACACGCACCGATCTGGTTTTTGGATCCAATTCAGAGTTACGTGCACTTGCTGAAGTGTATGCCCAGGACGACAACCAAGAGAAGTTTGTCAGTGATTTTGTTGCAGCCTGGAATAAGGTGATGAACCTGGATCGTTTCGATCTGGGTTAAGAACTCCTGGAAGTGACTTAGAACCCCTGGCTACGGCTGGGGGTTTTTATTTTTGGAGGATTTCTCAACTCTGATGGTTGATGGGTTGTATAACTTCAACACAGTAAACTTGGGGGATGAAAAAAGCACCGGTACCCTTGTGAGCCCGGTGCTTAATTAATGCTTATAAAGAATTAAACAGCAGTAACGTTTTCAGCCTGAGGACCTTTTTCGCCCTGTGTGACATTCAATGTAACGCTTTGACCTTCTTTAAGGGAAGCATGTCCTTCGCCGTTGATAGCGCGATAGTGAACAAACACATCTGGACCATCTTCCTGCTGAATAAATCCGTAGCCTTTTGCGTCGTTAAACCACTTGACTACTCCGTTGACTAGTTGATCAGCCATTTGTACCTCTTTCTTGAACTTACCACATTACGTGGCTTTTTAATAGTCAGGCATTCCTACTAACCTTTGTAGAAAGCACTTCCGTTCCAAAATTGAACTTTCCTGACAGTGGCCACAATATGAGCACTGAAAACTTAAAACAAACAACCATTTACAATTATTATCAAACTAATTTTGACTACAAAATTGAGATCATGAATGCATCTCATCACAATAAAACAACGTATTATAATCACTAATGGCTAACATAGGGCAGTATGTGTAAATGCGATGGAATCCAAATACTTGATTTAATTCACTTTATTGCAAAAATCTCCGGCTGTTGTTAATCAGGCTAAGCCCAATCAACCAGGAATTCAAATATCATAACGAAGAGAAATATTGGTATTCATTCTGAATCTTTTAATTTCCAGCAATTCAATTATCCATCGGGGGCGATATTGGTTCGAACGATCCACTTGTTTTTTCTGCTTGTATTCATTTCAACCCTAAATCTATGGGCAATATCTGACCCCCAGAAATATCGTTTTACCAATATCAGTCGCCATCAAGGACTTTCCTCAGGAGAGGTTGTTGATATTATGCAGGATAGCCAGGGCTTCATGTGGTTTGGAACCACGAACGGTCTCCATCGGTGGGATGGACGCAATATGAGAGTCTACCACTACCAACCCATGGATAGTCTTAGTATTTCTGATTCAAGGACATCCGCACTTGCTGAAACTTTAGATGGATGCATATGGATTGGCACTTATGACAGTGGGTTGTCCTGTCTGGATCCTCGGCAAGAAGTTTTTAAAAGATACCTTCATAACCCAGACGATTCAACCTCCCTGATCAGTAATGATATTGCAGTCCTGGAGGTTGACCTGGCAGGCAGACTGTGGATTGGAACTCAAGCAGGTCTTTGCCATCTTGATCCAGGATCGGATGCATTTGTAACTTTTTACCATGAAAAGTCAGACGATGCAACCATTCCAAACAATTGGATCTCGGCCATGGACGTCGATCCTGAGGGCATCATGTGGTTTGGGACAAACACCAGTCACGTATTCTACTTAAAGCCAAATACAGAGAATTTTGTAACAGTTCGCTACAAATGGTTCAAACCAACATCATATGGCACCAATTTGATAACCGATCTGTGCGCCGATCCCAGCGGTGAATACATATGGGTGAGTAATACACCAATTGGTACCCATCGATATTCTAAGCGTACGGGTGAAACAATAACCTTTCGGGCCAAAACTGATGACCCCCATATGATCAATAAAAACGCAATCTTCAATCTGGATATTGCACAGAATGGTACCATTTGGCTGGGGAGTTTAAACGGTGTTACCTTGTTAAATCCTGAAACAGGTAAGTACACATATCTAGAACCAGACGAAAGGAATCCAACTGGGATCAACGCCAAGATTGTTTCCGCAATTTTGATTGATGCTCAGGGAATTAGCTGGATAGGATCAAGCTCAGTTGGTGTTGATGTCTGCAATCCTCAACAACTTCGTTTTGATCTCCTGAGTAAAACAAGCGGACTTCAGGGACAATTTTTACCTGCCAATCCGGTTTTTGGGCTCGATGCTGACGATTCTGGTTATCACTGGATTTCCACATTGGGTGGTGGGTTCGTTAGAATCAACTTCCTGACGGGCGATTCTCGCCTATTCCAGACGGATGATTCAAACCCTGGTGTTTGGAGTATGAACTATGGAAATAAAGTCATGGTGGATCATCTGCAGCGTGTCTGGATGGGCACTTATAGTGCAGGTCTATTTCGTTGGGATCCCGCCTCCGACAAAATTGAACACTATCGAAAAACAAGGCGGTATGACAAAGCATTAAGTGATAATGATATCTTTGCCCTCTATGAAACCAGAGATCGAACTATCTGGATTGGAACAGAAGGTGGTGGATTGAATCACTACTTTCCAGAGACGGATGAATTTGAATATTTCAGACACGATGCAGGGGATCCTCTTAGTCTGGGTGGGGATAATATTCGCACCATTCTTGAGGACAGGAGTGGCTCCCTGTGGATCGGCACCGGTGATGCGGGTCTGGATCAAATGGATAGGTCGACCAATACATTCCAACATTATTCTCTGAGCACTGGAAGCAGTCCCAGTAGCGTGAATGCTGTGATGACCCTTCATGAGGATATACATTCAGTGTTGTGGATTGGGACTGCCAGTGAGGGGCTATTTCGTTTAGATAGCGCTCGTGAAAAGATTGTTCAGGTTGATCTTGGTCTGGGTTCCGAACAACTAGGGATTCTTGGAATCCTGGAAGATGATCAGGGCCAGTTGTGGTTGAGTTCCAGTAATGGAATTCTCAAGTATGATCCTGAAAAAGGTTTATTGGGGACTTATCAGGCTTCAGATGGTGTCATGGATAAGAATTTCTATTATGATACATGTCTTAAAGATGAAGATGGTTATATGTATTTTGGTGGTGTGGGTGGTCTGAATCGTTTTCATCCTGATTCCATAACCGCAAACAATCACATTCCGCCAGTTAAACTTACAGACCTATGGATAAACCATGAACGTGTGGCTCCCGGTAAGGAACTCGATGATAGAATCATACTTCCAAGAGCAATCCAATACCTGGATACGCTCAGCCTCAGTTACAAGGATAAAGTCATGAAGTTTGATTTCGCAGCACTTGATTATTGGAATCCTGAACTGAATCAATATCGCTACAAACTTGAGAATTTTGACCCGCAATGGGTGAATATTGGCAATGCGAACTCGGTGACCTATACCAGTCTGGATCCTGGCTGGTACACCCTTCGAATACGTGGATCAAACAATGACCGCATCTGGAATGAGAAGGGAGTTGATCTGGTTATAAATGTCAAACCACCCTTCTGGCAATCCACAGGCTTCCGGGTTTTCATGGTTCTACTTATACTGGGAATGTTCCTGCTCATCATGTGGCTACGGAATTGGCGACTGCGGGTTCAGAACCAGAAATTGGAAGCGTTAGTCCGTCAGCGTACCGCTGAACTTAAAGTGGAAATGGAAGAACGATCCAGGGTTGAGCTGGAAAAGACTGAACAACAGATAGACCATCTACGCCGGGAGCTGCTTACCAAAACCCTACATCTCAATGAAAAACAGACCATCATGGACAGTCTTCAAGACAATCTGGAAAGCCTCACCAGTGAAGTGCCTCCCGAATCACGGGGAAGCATTCGTAAGTTATTGCGCTTTATTAAAAGCCACATTACTGTGAAACAGGGTTGGGATGATTTTGAACTATGGTTTACCGAGGTTCATTCCGGGTTCTATGAAGATTTACGCGCGAATCACCCCAACCTATCCGAGAATGAGTTAAAAGTCTGCGCTCTTTTGCGCCTGAATCTGGTTACCAAGGACGTAGCCAAAGTCATGAATATCCAGACCGCATCCATCAATATTTACCGCCACCGCATCCGCAAAAAAATCAATCTACAATCCGAGGAAAACCTCACGACCTATCTCTCCCAGTTCTAAAGATATAGTGATTCGTCTCCCTGAGCCTGTCGAAGGGTTCACACAACTTTGGCATTGTGTCATGCATATGGAGGCTTCGGCGAGCTCAGCCACCGGGTTCCAGTCATAGGCAAAGCACTTGGTTTGTCACCCTGAGCCTGTCGAAGGGTTCACACAACCTTGGCATTGTGTCATGCAAAAGGAGACTTCGGCGGGCTCAGCCACCGGGTACCAGTCATTGACGCGGACACACCAGTTCGTCTCCCTGAGCCTGTCGAAGGGTTCACACAACCTTGGCATTGTGTCATGCATAAGGAGGCTTCGGCGAGCTCAGCCACCGGGTACCAGTCACAGGCAAAGCACTTGGTTTGTCACCCTGAGCTTGTCGAAGGGTTCACACAACTTTGGCATTGTGTCATGCATATGGAGGCTTCGGCGAGCTCAGCCACCGGGTTCCAGTCATAGGCAAAGCACTCGGTTTGTCACCCTGAGCCTGTCGAAGGGTCTACACAACTATGGCATTGTGTCATGCAAAAGGAGGCTTCGGAGGTCTCAGCCGCCGGGTCCCAGTCACTAACGAGGACACACCAGTTCGTCTCCCTGAGCCTGTCGAAGGGTCTCCATCATTTGGGCAAATGTGTCATGCTTCGAGAGCCTCAGCAAGACACGTTCGTTCGTCTCCCAGAACCTCAGCCACCGAATGGTTGGCAAACCTTACTTTACGCCGGGTGCCGGAACCGGCAGTTAATACTTTGTATATATGCTGAAACCTTGACATCTCCATAAGTTGCTGCTGTCATTAAAAACCAAAGTGGAGGAGGAAAGTATGCAACGAACAATGTTACTCATCTTGGGCCTGCTGATAAACACACTATCGGCCGTCACTCTGGAGGTGCCTGAGAATTATTCAAGTATTCAAGCTGCCATTGACACGGCTGCTACAGGTGATAGCATCCTGGTATCCAGTGGCACTTATGTGGAGAATCTGGATTTTCTGGGTAAAGAGATCATGGTTCGCTCACTTGAGGGGCCTGATTCAACCGTCATCGATGGACACCAGAATGGGAGTTGTGTCTTGATGAGAAATGGTGAGACACAGAATACTATTCTAGATGGTTTTACACTCACCAATGGCAGTGGAACATTAGGCCAAAATGCCTGGATTGGAGGGGGACTGGTGGTTCAAAATTACTCACATCCCATATTGAAGAATCTCATAGTAACCGGAAACGCCTGTACAAATGGGACAGGACCCGCCGGGGGAGGTGTCAGTATAGGAGACAATTCCAACCCATACCTCGAGGGGATAATTATCTCTGATAATGTATCAGAGTGGGGTGGTGGAATCTCTATTTATGATTGCAGCCCAACCCTCTATAATGTGACAATCTCAGCCAACCATGCTACCAGTGGTGGCGGTGGAGTTTACATAGGGCGGGAAGCAAACCCTGAGCTGTGCTCCGTCCAGATATTCGACAATACAGCCACACTGTCTGCTGGCGGATTATTTGTCCATTTAGACTCAGCTCCCCTCTTAAATCAATTAACCGTAGTAAATAATGTTGGTCCTTATGGTGGAGGTGGACTGTTGAGCAGTGCCAATTGCAGCCTGGTAATAACAAATTCAATTTTTTGGGGAAATGTTCCGGATCAACTATACATGTACAATGATGCAACTGATCTACCCGGTACATTGAGTGTGAATTTCTCAAATGTCATGGGCGGACCCCTTGGAATCCATCTGGGCGAAAGCACAATGCAATGGGGGCGCAGCAATATGGATATCGATCCATGTTTTTGTGATCCTGATGCAGATGTTTTTACACTTCCCAGTGGATCACCCTGCCTGGGAGCCGGATCAGAAGGCTTGAATATTGGGGCATTGGGTGAGGGATGTGAGTTCCCCGTATTCCTCGATGATGAATTTCCAGGTCCAGATGCGCTGGCACTCTATCAAAATTTCCCCAATCCCTTTAATCCAACAACTACGATCAGTTATGATCTGCCAGGGGCTGGGTGGGTGTCACTGGTCATCTATGACCTCCTGGGACGGGAGGTGGCCACACTGGCTAATGGTACTCAATCAAGTGGTTACCATTCTGTAGATTGGAATTCTGTAGATACACAGGGTAACCCCCTGGATGCAGGTATCTATTTATACAGAATTAAGTTTAGCTCTGCCAATGGAACTGAACATGGCTGTGTACAAAAATTGAGTCTTCTAAAATAATTTCGCATACCCACCCCGGCCTACTTGTTGTGGGTCGGGGTCCTCCTGGGAGGATTACAAATGCAGCACATTCGAATAACCTTGATCCAGATGACAATACTCTGTGTGTTTGTTTCTGCTCAAACACCAGGTTATTTCAAAGACATTTTCAGTGATGGCGGGGCCTATCTCACATCCATGACCAATATGCCAGCGGCGGATGCACTAAGCCTTTCAGTAGAGTATCTATACACATCCGATGTCGATGTTCAGAACGGTGTAATAACTGGAGATGATATGGATTCTAATGGTCATCTGCTTTATCCTGATGGCGCTCCCCGTTTCAGGATGATTTACACCAATGGGGGCAGCGCAACCAATCATGGAAACTCCTTGGATGAATCAGGGAGAGATCGCGTGAGAACCTTTTACGTCAATGGGGGCAGCTATTCAGGTTCCTGTGCTGGCGCATTCATCGTGAGTCTCCATTATGCTAGTACAGGTACTTATATTCCCTATTATCACATCTGGCCCGGAAGAGCTACTGAAACGGGTTTACTCGATGCCTACACGGGTCACTTTATCCCAGAAGGCTCTGCACTGCTGAACTATTTCGATTTTGGCAGAGATCAGTACATCGATGATGTGAGACATAATGGTGGCTGCTATGCCAATGAACAAATTGATTATCCGTTGGGAACCGAAGTACTACTTAGATACGATTGCCCCGGTTGGGATATGCATGAACAGCCAAGCACCTGGGCGTACAAACCGCGTGGCAATCTGGGTCTTGGGGTAGGTCGGATAGTCGTCACCGGTTCGCATCCTGAATTTGTTGAATCAGGTGAGCGACTCGACCTTATGCAGGCCATACTCCTGTATGCACTAGATGGTTGTGGGCTGTCAGTGATTAAGGCAGATTTGAACAATGCAGAAACCAGGAGTATGGATCTGTTTTCTGAAGACAGCCTACCGGCCTTCACTCGAATTGGCGATAAGCAATATCATCACTTCACAATTTCTGCACCAGCGGAAGCGAACACGCTTACTGTTGTGCTGTCCGCGGAACCAGGATATGATTTTAATCTCTATGCAAATCCTGACGGTTTCGCCTTTGAGAATTCTGCCCGATTCGTTAGCATGCTTGAAGGACCTGACCATATCCTGGAGATCCCTATTGAAAGGTCCGGTCTTTGGTATATTGGGGTTGAGTGTGTGTCAACAGTAGAGTCTTTGAATTATCTGTACTATGGCGACACAGAAGTTTTGAATGGGGTCGCCTATGACATTTCTGCCACCTGTGACACAAGCTCAACCACTTCGACGATACAAACTTTAACATCGATACCGCAAGATTATCGCTTGCTACAGAATTACCCCAATCCCTTCAATCCCAGTACATCCATTCGTTATGAAATACCTGAGCAAAGCATCATGACGCTAACCATATATGATGTTCTGGGACATGAAATCATACGCCTTGCAGATGGTCCCCAAGCGCCCAGATTTTACTCTTTGCAATGGGATGGTGTGGATCAGACGGGGAACTCGGTGAGTACGGGTATCTATTTCTGTCGCATCGTGTCCAGTGAGTATTCAAAGACAGTTAAGATGATGTATCTTGAATAATAGGTGATAAGCAATAAAAGTTGAAAGCCCCTGTTATTCGTCCGGGGCGTTAACACTGCAAAATACACAGCCC
>JAERTH010000171.1 GCA_016844955.1 Fidelibacterota bacterium
ATATTGGTGATGCTGGAGGTGCGGCCATTTCAGGAGCTTCTGTTTCTGTTTTGAATACGGAGAATGCAATTGGGG
Organism: Fidelibacterota bacterium; assembly: GCA_016844955.1. Classification (GTDB taxonomy): domain Bacteria; phylum Fidelibacterota; class UBA8477; order UBA8477; family JABMPR01; genus JABMPR01. The sequence goes on from JAERTH010000171.1 coordinate 76, forward strand.
GTTATACTGATAATTCCGGCCAGCTTAATCTCCCACTGGAACTATCACAGGCTGGAACCATCCACATTACTGTTTCAGGTAACAATTTACATCCCTACCTGGCATCAATCCCCATCGTAGAACAGGAACATAGACTTGAATTGGGATCATGGGCTTTGGCCGAAGACAGTCAATTGGTTTCTGGTTCTACTACCACGATGAATCTAACCCTGATCAATCCAGGTGTTGCACTGACTGGGGTGGAGTTGAATTTTTCCTCTGATACTCCAGGGTTTGGCTTTGATGAATCCATAGATACGGTCTCCATCTCTGGTCAGGGAAGCCTGGTTTTGAGCCCTATCACAATCTCAACACCTGTATTGCCCCATGGAACTCCGGTACAGATTGACCTGGAGATTGTAACTGATGATGAGGCATGGAGTTGGCAAAAACATTTTAGCGTGCAGGCTCCACTGCTCCAGATTTCAGGTATAAATCTCGTTGCTGGTGAACTGCTTGCCGGTGAATTGGCCCAGATTGAATTAGAATTCTCTAATCATGGAGGTGTGGCTTCTGAATCAATCTCCCTAACTGCATTGCCCGCAGAAAACTTGATTATTTCCACGGTAGCTATTGAATGTCCTCAAGTTGAAATGGATGGATCAGCAACAACTTCTGGTGCCTTTACTCTGGCCCTGGGGGATCAATTATTCGCCGGGGAGATAATCACTTTGCGCTTTGAATGTATTCAGGCAACAACAACCGATACGCTTGAGTACAGTTTTCAGCTGGATGGTGCCAGCCGCTTTGCCCCCTCAAATGCAGATGCTTATGGTTATCGTATGCTCGATAACCATGATCTAGCCTATACCAAAGCACCGGCATATGACTGGGTCGAACTTAATCCCGCTTTGGGAGGCTCAGGTACAATCATCGCCATGAGTGATACTTATGAGGAAGGTGATGCATCCAGAGATATTGTCCTGCCGTTTCTCGTGCGCTATTACGGTGAGGCATATTATGTAGTGACTATTTGTACCAATGGCTGGGCCGCTTTTGGTGATCAATCCATGACCAATTTTCACAATCGCATCATTCCCTCACCCATTGGACCTACAGCAATGCTGGCGCCCTTCTGGGATGATCTACTCACAAATCCAGGGGCGGTTTTCTATTGGTATGATCTGGCACAAAACAGATTCATTATCGAATGGAGCCAAATGCGCAATCTGGGAGCTCAGAACAACTTGAGTTTTCAAATTATCATTTACGGAACTGCCCAACATCCCACAGTATCCAATGACAACGAGATTAAATTCCAATTCAAACATTATGAAAATATTGACATCACTGCCAATTTTTCTACCACGGGCATTGAATCACCACTATCAGATATGGGGATTCAGGCTTCCTATAACAATATCGATCACTCCAGCATAGGGGGCATCCGCAACGGAACCGCCCTGTTATTTACCACAGAACGTGGAGAGCGGCTTTCGGAAGCAATTGCCGCATTAAGTAGTACAGCACTGAGCTTTACGCAGAATCCATGGAGTAGTGCCAGAGATTCTATCGTTATCACCAACGCCGGTGAAGCCCCCATGGCTTTTGAGCTAACTCCAGACTCTGAATTTGAATTCATGCCTCCCCTACGACAGAACCTGACCGGTATCACCAAGTATACGCCTGACACCCCGACTAATCCTGCCCAAGTGCGAGAGGGGGGTGATGAATATGGATATCGCTGGAAAGACAATACTGAGGAAGGTGGACCTGTGTACGAGTGGATTGATATTGAGACTTCGTCAAACGAGGTACCCTACAATCCCGGTGACCAGGATGATTGCGTAGTCGGTCCCATAGACATTGGCTTCAATTTTCCAGTCTATGATGATAGGTATTCGACCTTGTACCTGGGAAGTAATGGTACGATCACCTTCGAAAATTACTATTCACCCTATTACAATGTTCATCTTCCCAGTTGGAATGCTCCAGGCTCTCTGCTGGCTCCCTGGTGGGATGACTTAAACAATGATGATAGCCCGCAGGGTACTTTTTATTTCTGGACCAATGAATACGATCAGTGCGTCATCACGTATAAAGATTTCCCCAAATGGGGTACCAGTGACTTCTACACCTTTCAAGTGATCCTTGATTCACACGGTGGCATTCTTTATCAGTATGAGCGAGTGGATGGGGTCACAACCAGCGCTACAGTGGGATTACAAAATTCAGATAGAAATTTGGGAATGACCATTCGTTACAATGAATCCACGCCCTTTGAACCTGGAACTGCAATAAAAATATTGCCACCCATTCATTGGCTGGAAGTGAGCGGACTGTCAGGAATTATTCAACCCGGTGAGAGTTCAAGTCTGGTTTTTGACATTGAACCACGTAATAGTGAACCTGGGAATTATGAGTCTTCGTTCACCCTCACAACTAGTGCGCCCGGTGCTCCGGCAACTGAAATTGTAGTCTCCCTGGATGTGATTCTGGGTGAAACACCCTATGGTGACGTGAACAGTGACTACCTGGTAAACATCGTGGATTTGACCAATTTGTTAGACTTTATCCTTTTGATTGAGGGTATGAATGATGATCAATTTGAGGCGGCTAATTTATCGGGTGATGATGCGGTAAATATTGTCGATGCAATACTGCTTATTGAAGAGATATTAACGAACAATTAACTATATAGAATCTAACGATTTAAGTTCTATTTACCTGAGAAAAGGTGTGCGTATAATGAGACATTTGTTTTTGCTTCTGTTGGTAGGGAGCATTTTTGCTTCTGGGGAATTTTCATGGGTCGACAATGGGGTTGCTGTCCGTCAAGGTGTCCATATCGAGTGGCAACGAACAGGCGATTCAGGTGCCTCTGGTGAACTCATCTTCGCTTGGTCTGATACACGAACGGGTGATCGTGATATTTATATCCAGAAAATTGACACCACAGGGGCCGCCTTATGGGGTGACACCGGTATACGTGCAACCGTGGCAGATGGCCGTCAGGAAGATCCCGTGCTGGTTTCGGATGGAGCTGGGGGTGCATTTCTAGCCTGGATTGACTATCGCAGCGATGAATACGGTGATGTATATGGCCAACACCTTAACTCAAATGGTGAATTGTCCTGGGATCCAGCCGGTGTTCCACTGGCCGTGAATACAGGTGCTCAGCAGTCTGCAAATATGGCACGCGGGGCTACAGGCGTAGCCTATGTAATCTGGGACGATGCCTCGCTTTCTGAATCAGGTGACATTTTTGGAACGGTTCTTACTCTGGATGGGCCGCTTAGCTCAGGTGGTACAGACGGTCTGCCCGTTGTGAGTGCTTTTGGAACGCAAACCAACCATAGTATTGAAACCAGCGGCAGTGAAGTCGTTGTGGTCTGGCGTGATACTCGAGATGTGAATGATGCTGATATTTTCGGCCAAAGACTGGATGTAAATTTTACGGGTCTCTGGGGCGAAAATGGTCGTGAGGTTTGTGCCGACGCTGCTGATCAGGTATATCCAAAGGTAGCCCCGGCAGATGGTGACCGTGTGGCCGTTTCCTGGTTGGACAATCGCAATAATATTAAAACTGATATCTTTTCACAGCTCCTGGATGTTAATGGAGACCCGGTTTGGACTGCTGATGGCATTCCAGTTACCAATTTGCCAACGGAACAGAATGCTTGCCGCGTGAAATCTGATGGAACCAGCAAAATCTATTATGTCTGGCAGGATTTCAGAAATAATGCCCAGGATCCAGATATTTTTATGCAAAGCCTTGATTTTTCAGGAAGCCCTGCCTGGACAGAAGGGGGCATGCCCATCGTAGAAACACCGCTGAAGCAGCTGCAACCTCGTTTCACAATGAATGGCACCGATGGTGTCTATGTCACTTGGTTGGATGAGCGGAGTGGTGGCTTTCCTCAATCCGATATTTATCTCCAATATGTCAGCAACGATGGTACTGTAGGACTCACAGAAAATGGTCTGGCGCTTACCAGTGGTAAAAAATATCAAACCGGTGGCCTTGTAAGACCTGATGGAAATGGTGGTGCACTGGTAGTATGGTCCAATGCCTCTACCGGAAGTATTGGTATTACTGCCCAACACGTGACAGACACTGGTTCACAGACCTGGGATGCAGATGGGATGGAATTCTTTTTTGGTATTGATGGTGATGCCAGCAACCTGCAAACCCTGACCTGGGGTGACGATGAAGCTATGATTTTCTGGGAAGACAACCGCTGGTCTGGTACCGGTGCTGTTTCCATGGCCCAGGTCATGGATGGGTCCGGAGCCATCCAATATGCAATGGATGGAATAGTTCTCTCCGATAATGAAGAGCAACTTGATCCCATGATTGTGCCTGATAATGTGGGTGGCGCTTTCTTGAGCTATACCAACATATCTACAGGTACTGAACTTCTTTTTGGTCAGCATGTGGATGCTGATCTCCTACCTACCTGGGGAAACGATGGAATCCAGGTAAACCCCGCCGCCTTCCTGGGGCAGTTTTCACCTCAAATGGTGACCAGTTCTGACGGCTACCTGTATTATTTATGGACCGAGAATGTGTTTTTCCAGGGCTTGCTCCTATTTGCACAGAAATATGATATTGCTGGAACGCCCCAATGGACAGAAGGTGGACTCCAGATTAGCTCTGCCGAAATTGGTGGAGATAAGTATGTAACCAATGTGGCTGCCATGTCAGATGGCTCCGTCCTTTTTGTCTGGGAATCAGAAACCGTAGACTACACAAAAACATATGTCTCTAAATTGATGCCCGATGGCAGTGTAGGATGGACCGAACCAATCAGCAGTGCTACAGGAACCCAGCGTGGTTCAGTGATGGCCCAGGAAGCTGGTGCAGATGCCATTACAGTGGGGTGGCAGGACCTCCGTAACATTGCTGAAAGCAGTGTGGATTTATATGCCGTCACCGTCAACTCTGATGGCACCTTTGGGACAGAGCAGCTCATAAGCAACCGTTTTGGTGACCAGACTAGCCTGGCTTTAAGCTTCGCCGATGATGCCAGCTCTGTTCTATATGCCGCCTGGCACGATTATGATGGCTTCCAGCATGATATTTTTGTCAAAAATCTCACCCTTGATTCTGAGCCGGTGCAGATTACCACCCTGGATGCTGATAACAGGACGCCAGCCCTGCGTGCTGTTACTTCAACTCGCTATCTGCTGGCCTGGGAAGATGGGCGCAATGGTATCCACACGGATCTCTATTTTTATGATTCAGAACCTGGCAGTGCAGCCAATGAACCCGAGGGAATACCTCTTAGCCTTTCAGTTTTGAATCAAATGCAACCTCAGATTGTACCATTCGCAATTAACAGTGCTGACTCCATGTCTTATCTCATTGCCTGGCAGGATATGCGTTCATCGGGTAAAACTGAATTGACCAATATTTTTGCTCAGGCCTATACTGGCGTCACAACCGTGGCAGTTGATGCACCAGTCCTGGCTCAGGATTTCCGAGTTGGCCAGGCCTTCCCCAACCCCTTTAACGGTGCTGTGACCATCCCCATCGAGAACCAGGATGCTCGGGATCTGTCAGTACGGATTTACGACCTTAAGGGTCGGGAGATAATACATGAACGTCTGGAGAATCATCAGATAAGCGACTATACCTGGAACGGTCTGGATAATCAGGGACAGTCCCTGAGCAGTGGCGTTTATCTGGTTTCAGTGGAGTCAGGTGTTCAGCGCTATTCACAAAAAATAATGTTCCTCAAGTAACATAGATTAAACGGGGAACAACACTTATGCGCTGGTTATTAAGAAATCTTCTGAGCCTCTTGCTACTCACTTCACCGCTTATGGTGGGAGCCCAATCAGTAATACGGGATTCTGCCATTAATACACGCTATCACACCTATGAAGAAATTGTAGCCTACATGGATTCAATCCAGACCATTGCGGCCTACAATATGATTCTGGATGTGGTTGAGATTGGTCGATCCAATAACGAGGACCTGCCCATCTATGCCATCAAACTATCAGACAATCCGACGGTGGATGAAGATGAACCAGCACTCTTGTTTTTAGGTCAATGTCATGCCGAGGAAATCCTGGGTGTGGAAATCACCATGGGACTGGTGGACAGCCTGCTCCATGGGTTTGATGCCATGAATTCAACGGTTGTGGACATCCTTCAAAACACTGAGGTATGGGTAGTTCCCACCTATAATCCTGAAGGACTCCGGGTTGTACATGATGGCTGGGATGTGACCTACCGAAAGAATAAAACCGATAATAACCACAATGGAATTTTTGATTATGTTGATGGTATTGGCTACGACATTGATGGCGTGGATTTTAATCGAAACTATGATTTCAACTGGGTATTTGGCGATGCCTATGAAGTAGGGGACTATGATTATTATCGTGGACCCGAGCCCTTCTCAGAATCTGAAACCCGGGCAGTGGCAGCGCTGGCGAAGCAGGAAAAATTCCTACTGTCGGTTGCATATCACTCAGCCAGGTCAGGCACACCTGAAATTATCTATTATTCCTGGGAATGGGAAGCAACCAAAACCCCTCCCGATGTGGAAATTATGAGTGGGATGGCCAACATTCTCTCTCAACGCGTGCTTAATGAATCCGGTGACGGCAATTATGCAGTGACGCCGGGAAAAACTCCTCGTGGGAACGCCCACGATTGGTTTTATACTCAAACAGGATCCATTCAATTTCTCATTGAAGTCGGAACCAACAATCTCCAACCCAATGCTGATATTGTTGATGATACAGTAGACCGTAATCTAGAGGGACTTTTCTATTTACTGAATCGCTCCTTTGGCCGATCTCCTGAAAGCAAAGCCCAGATTCGTGGAATTGTAACCGATGCCTCAGATGGCTTCAGCCTGGAAAATGCACAGATTCAATTGGCCAAATTGACAGTGGATGGTGGTCTGATTAATCTGGAGGGGCTAATGATGCAACCCCGTGTTACTGACGGCTTCGGACGCTATCGTCGTCTGGTTGAGCAAGGTACCTATCGGGTCATCGCATCTGCGCCAGGGTTTGTTGCAGATACTGTGGACGCCATTCTGGTGAGTGATAGTTATGCTACTATCCTGGATTTTAGTCTGACCCCAATGGACGTACATCCGATTTCATTAAATCTCACCATGAGTGAGGGTATAGATTACTATGATGTTTTCCTGTGGGATGAAACCAGACGTGATACCATGGTTCTGTCGCCAGGAACTCACAATTTTGACTGGCAGGGGAATAACCTGAATCTTCTGGTTTCGGCACCGGGCTACTTTCCGGAAGAACACAATTACGACCTGAGTTCATTCGCACCAGAGCATGAATTGAATTTATCAGTGAGCTTGCCGGTTGCACCTGTAACTGCCTATTCAACGGGCTTTGATGACCTTTCCGGCTGGACCATTCATTCGGGAAGCTGGTTAGCTGAAAACGGTGAACTGCTTTCTCAGACTGACCTCTTTTATGAAGCTGCGTTACCCATGGAAATGGAATTACCCCTTATCGATCTGTCGGTTTTACCTGAGGCGCGGAGATTGGGTCTGTATATAAAACATCAATTTGAGGTGGAGTGGGATTATGATACACTTTCCCTGGAGTTGTGGAGTGGGGATCAAACCGAATTACTCCTCCACAAACAATGGTTTGACCAGAACTACTCCGGGGTAGAGGAAACCTTTTTAATCACTGGTGATCTCCCTGCTTCAGCCCGCCTCAAATTAAAAATGAGCAGTGATTCAACCGTTGTGTTCAGGGGCTGGGAAATTGATTCTCTCGCTCTGTTTTTGACTGCATCTGAGCTGGTGGGTTTAGAGCCTGAAGTGCTTACCGAGAGGTCTGATCAAAACGATCACCAGTTGAACACCTATTCAGCTACACTAACACCAAACCCGTTCCGCAAGCAGACTTCTTTCAGTTATGAGTTGCCACAGGCGGTACCAACCACCATCACTATTTATGATTTACGGGGTCGTCAGATTTATACAGAAAATCTGCACAGTGCAGGTGGTGCCAATTCCTGGACCTGGGCAGGTCAGGACATGCTTGGACATCCAGTGAGCGCTGGAATATACTTTTTACGTCTGTCCGGGCCGGAAGTGGCCATCACACGTAAATTGATGATTGTCGATAATTTTTAATCAGAACCAATAGAGAGCCAAAATGAGAAAACTGATACAATTAACCTGTCTGAATTTGATTTTAGTAAGCCTGGCGTTTTCTGCAGCTGGTCCTCTGGCGTTTGAAAGCCTGGCAAAAAATTATACTGCAGTTGAAGATCATTATAGCTGGCAATCCTACCAGCGTGGCGATTTTCTTATTATCGGTGCTGATGCTGTCATGCTCAATCCCTATATAGATATCTTTCGCGTTTTCAAGGAGCGACAGGGCTTCAGGGTCACCCTGGCCTCATTGACAGAAACGGGAAATACAGCGACCGATATCCGAGCATACATAGCAGATTATTATGCCACGCATAATCTGGAATATGTTTTACTTATTGGAGATGTTGAGGATGCATTTGCACTCCCTTCCTTCACTTATGGTCCTGAAAATGATGTAACAGATTTACCCTACGTACTTATCGAAGGTGGGGCCGATGATTATTATCCTGAAGCCTTCATCGGTCGCTGGCCAGTGGATACCCAAGGTGAATTGGTCAAAATTATCACCCGAACTATCGCCTACACTGAAACACCTGACATTGAATCAGGATATCTGGAGCGGGCTTTGGTGACGGCTGGGAATTACGCGGATAGTGGGACTATTCTCACACCCGTATGGACATCCCTCTGGCTGAGGAATGAGATGGATGAGTTCGGGTATGCACAGGTAGATACCGTTTTCTTTCCCCCTGAGACGACCTCCGAGGAGATCCTCTCCTCCTGGAATGCCGGCGTTGGAATAGTCAACTATCGAGGTTGGGGTGATGCAAATGGATGGCACTTCCCCCATTTCCATGTTTCTGATTTTGACGACGGAGCCCTGACCAATAGTAATAAGCTACCCATCGTGTTCAGCTTTGTGTGTGGGACGGGAAAATTTGACCATCCAACCACGGATCCTTCATTTTGTGAAGCCCTGCTGACTCAGGGAAGTATCGATTATCCTACTGGCGCCGTAGCCGTCGTTGCACCATCAGATTTACATACACGCACCAAGTTTAATAACGCCCTTAATTCCAAACTCTGGGATGCGCTGCTTGAGGGTCATGTCAATGAACTGGCTCCAGCCTTGCTGGCCTCCAAGTTTGGCTTCCAGGATGAATTTGTTAATGAACTGGGTCCTGGCGAAATGGCCGAATTTTACTATCATACTTATAATGTGATAGGTGATCCCAGTCTACCCATCTGGCTGTTAAATCCTACACTCATAGATATTGAAGTGGCAGATTTTGGAGCGGTCAAATGGAGTGATGGCTTGATCAGTCTGGAACGAGAGGACCTTCCTGAGGGTGTTTTTGCGCTACGGCAGAATGATGAGCTGGTTGGATCTGGAAGATGGACAGACGGACAAATTCATATCTATCGTTTTGATGGCCAGTCATTCTATGATGCAGACAACCCAACAGCACCTCTGGAAGTCACACTTAATGCTGCTGGACATTTGCCGCTAACGCTGGAAATTATTCCCACGGATGGCAATGGACTGACCTTTGTTGGTATGGACGAGGATATATATGTTGGCCTGGACAATTGGACCCCCCAGATTCACAACCATTCCGGAAGTTCAGTAAATCTCGCGGTAACCGTCAGTACACCTGATGGTGCCTACTCACAGGCAGCTGGAGACATTACCATTCCTGCAGGACAAACCCAATCAGCCAATACCATTCTTGCCCCGGGCATTCAGCTTGGTGAGAGAGAAATGCTGGTGGAGATACAATTGGGTAGTGTCACTTTACCCCTGGCTATACCTATCCAGGGCGTTGCTCCTGATATTGAAGTTGAATTTGTGAATAGTCCCAGACCACTTCCAGAGAATGCTTTTTCGCTGGCCTTGAGTGGTAGTTTTGTGGGTATGAATGTGGGTGGTCCTCAAGTAAATGTTACCATGACCAGCCCTTCTGAATTTGTTACCCTTGATGATCAAGTTGGAGCAGCATACATCGGTGTGGATGGTGAATTGGTTTTTTCAGATGATGTCTTCTCCGGTGACCTGGGTCTTGTCTCACACGGTAGCCGCATACCCTTGAGTTTTGAATTCCGTCTTGGTGATCAGGAGGAACCCTTCTATATCAAAGAATATATTGCTATTGTTGGTGCGGTCAGCAGTTTCGACCCCACCCCACCTGTTCGGGGTGATGGTTATTGGGCCTATGATAACACCGATTCAGAATATCCTGAAGTTCCCACCTATGACTGGCTTGATTTATCCACCCAGTCAGGGGCACAACATCATAGTTTAAATGATGATGATCATGTGATTGTGGATCTGCCCTTTAGTTTTACCTACTACGACCTGGAGTATAGTGAGCTCACCATCAACTCAAACGGTTGG
>JAERTH010000172.1 GCA_016844955.1 Fidelibacterota bacterium
CTCAGGAATTGGGAATTCCGGCATATGATTTACACCGGTTTCCAGCTGGAACTGACACATCTCGTTGATGCGTTGCGTGTTTTCAATGGCCTCAGGAGTGTCCTTAAACAACTCTACCATTTGATCAGAGCTTTTGATGTAGATATCTTTGGTATCGTATTTCATGCGCTTGGTATCGCTGACATACTTACCGCGACCGATACAAATCAATGCGTCATGGGCTTTATGGTGATCTGCACTGACATAATGGGCATCATTGGTTGCAACCAGAGGGATTCCCGTATCAGCCGAGACCTTTTTAATTACCTCGCGGGCAATGGCTTCACGCTCAAACTCTTTGCCCTCCAGGGTGAAGTGACGCTGCATTTCCAGGAAGAAATTGCCGCGTCCAAAAATTTCATCATACTCAATGGCCTGTTCGCGAGCCCGGTCATAATCGCCACGACTGGCGTGGTACGTGACCTGTCCACTTAAACAGGCTGAGGTTGCCACAAGACCTTCCGAATGTTTCCTCAGCAAATCCTTGTCGACTCGCGGAACGAAATAGAAACCATCCTGATATGCCATAGATGTGAGCTTCAAGAGGTTGCGATAACCCGTATTGTTTTTTGCCAGTAATACCAGATGGTAGGCGCGTTTGCCCTCAGTGGGCGTACGTTTTTCAGTATGCAAGCCAGGGGAGACATAAGCCTCCATCCCGATGATGGGTTTGATGTTAGCTTTTTTGGCAGCCTTATAGAATTCCACGGCACCAAACATGTTACCATGATCAGTGAGTGCGAAGCTGTCCATTTCCAATTCAGACACCTTGGAAATAATTTGATCTATACGGGCAGCACCATCTAGAAGTGAATAATGTGAGTGATTATGAAGGTGAACGAAATCGGCCACGGTACATCCTTATGATAATTCCCCGGGGGGAATGAGCGGTTAAATAATCCGGCCGAAATATAGAGCGGCCAGACCTACAAAAATATCGAGTTTTAAAAACAATTGTGTTCTGGAATAATTTTTTTTCTCGGGATGATTCCAGAGGATAAAAACCAGAACAAGTAAGGGCAGGTTTATCCCCAGAACAACCATCCAGAGATAAACATGATTGTATACACCCAGCGTATATGGCAATACATCCAGAAAAGCAAAGGTTACCATAAGAAACAATACCAGTTTCAGGGTTTTCGATTCACCCCAGATGATGGGCAGTGTTCGGGCGTCATTTTTTGAATCGCCCTCCAGATCTTCCAGGTCCTTGATAATTTCACGAATCAGGGTGAAGCCGAATGCCAATACAGCCATAACCAGGGTAGTTTCAATTTTTCCAAAAGCAGCACCCACATAAATGAATGCCAGCCCAAGCATGAATGATACAGCAAGGTTACCTACCAAGGGTTGCCGCTTAAGTCTGGCGCTGTAGGCAATCAGTACGGTAATTGAAACTGGTCCGGCGATTATGAAGGTGGGGACCGAGATAAGCCAGGAAAACAGGATGCCCAGTGCAAATAGAACAATGAGATAGATGCGAGCACCCCTCAATGATATGGCACCGGTGGGGAGCGGCCGGTCTGGACGATTAATTTTGTCAATTTCCAGGTCATAAATATCGTTGATAATGTTGCCACCACCATTGATGGTGATCACTGAAAGAATAAGTAGAACAAGGACTCCTACCTGCTCCATTTCGCCCAGGAATGCGGTGGTTAAAACCACTGCCAGCATGGCCTGAAGCAGGTTGAGGGGGCGAAGAATTTGGATCCAGGGACGCATGGCGCAAACTAAGGCAAAAGTTACGAGTTAGAAGTTAGAAGTTGAGGAGGGAGTAATGGATAAATGAGATAGCAGGTGTTTTACAACGAAAGTTACGAAGGAAGCGAATTGTAAGTGGGTTAAAGGGTATAGGGGTATAGGGGGGAACAGGGTGATGAAGTTTGCATCCTGGATGGTCCTCAACCCGGCTTTGCGAGGGAGGACTTGTCCGACCACGGCAATCTCTCTTTAATTCGCTAACACTAAACTTAAGAAGGGAATGAATCTTCGAAGGAGGTAATGGGACAAGGGTATAGGGGTATATGGGGGAACGGGGTGATGAAGTTTTAATGTTGGATGGCCCTCAACCCGTCTTTGCGAGGAAGGACTTGTCCGACCGCGGCAATCTCTCTTTTATTCGTAGACATTAAATTTATGAATGATTCAAATTTCTGCCAGTGGTAGGGATATAGGGGTGAAGAGGTTAACGGGGAACGGCGTGATGGGGAGAATGTTTTTTGACCTATCACCCACGTAGCTTCTATAAAAAAATGAACTTAGAAATTCATTTTTAAAAGCGCCGTGCTTTCCAAAGACGTGCCGATTAGTAATAGATGTTAATATAGAGTACTTTCCACAAATTTTTCTTTGGCTATATTTGCAAACACTTGCTTGTACAGGAATATCGATATGAAAACTAAGGTCTTTGTATTTTGGGGGGTGAACAGGTCGATCAAGATGTCACTTGTCATCTTCTTTCAGAAACATAGTTTCCAACATTGAACAAAATCGAATCATTTTTGAGCAAGAAAATCAGGGGTGAGGTAACATGAAGATAAATCGCATAGAATTGTACTACGTCAAGATCCCACTTGAGCAGGATAAACCAGGTTTTTTTTCACAACCCAAGTATTTCAATCCCAGCTGGATTCCGGGTTTTAGACAATCCGAGGTCAGGTTCTACCTGCTAAAACTGGGAACGGATGCCGGTTATGAAGGTGTGGCGGCCACAGTGGGTATGGGGACAGAACGCAACGGTCTTGGTCCCATGCTGGGGAATTACCTCATGGGGTTAAACCCTCTGGATATCAAACTGGTAAATCAGCGGATACAGGAGTTTTCATATATAGGTATGCGCAATGGCTGGATTGATGCAGCAATCTGGGATATTATTGGAAAAAGTCGCAATGAACCCCTGTGGAAAATTATGGGTGGAAGTGGTGGTTATGTGAGACCTTACATGTCCACGGGATCAAATCATGAGCACAATCAGGATAAGAGTCGGGAGTTGGCCTCCTGGGCTCAGGACAATGGCTACAAGGGCATCAAACTGCGGGTAAAGGGTTCAGACCTGAATCTAATGGTGGATTATGTTGGAGCCGCCCGCGACCAGGTGGGTGCCGAGATAAAGCTCATGGTGGATGCCAATCAAGGCTGGCCGGTTGATCTCATTGATGAGACACCCAAGTGGGATTTGGATTTCGCTACGAAATTTGCCCAGGGGCTGGAACCCCACAATATGTACTGGCTGGAAGAACCCCTGAATCGGGGAAATTTTGAAGGTCTGGCAGAACTACGGAAAAATACGAAAACCCCCATTGCTGGTGGTGAACTGAACTCGACCTGGCGTGACTTTAAGGCCATGCTGGATCTGGGGAGCCTGGATATTTATCAACCAGATGCTGTCATGGCTGGTGGAACCTACGCTGGCGGCATCTCCAATGTTTACTGGCTAATCAGGGAGATTCAAAAACGAAACCTGGCCAAGAAAAAAGACACAGACAAAGTTAAGTTCTGTCCCCACACCTGGACCACAGGTCTGGGATTTGCCATTGCCCTACAGCTGGTGGGTGTGATTCCCAAGGAGGAGCGCAGCTTGTTGGAATACCCGTTGGAAGGTCACTGGAATCAATCAAGCTGGGCCCGGTTTATCAAAGGCGGCTTTGTGCCGGATAAAGAGGGTCGCATTCAGATTCCCAACAACCCCGGATTGGGAGTTGAAATAGACTGGGATGTGATCCGACGGTTTGGGAAGCGGATTTTTAAGGGAACACCTGGGACCGTTGCCGTAAGCACGCTCAGGGATCGTGGGTTTAAACAAACAATGTATTTGAAGGGCAAGAAGGCTGAGCAGGCTGAGCGCACTGCAAAGGCTGAATTTGCCATTCCGGAAGCACCATTTTAACGTGACAACCAGAATTGAGAGAAGAAAGATGCCATTTTTGACAGGGCTACTATTGGTAGTGCTTCTAGGACCAGCACCAGCCAATGCTTACGAAACGGAAAATGTTGTGTTGGTCATAATAGATGGTCTGAGATATAGTGAAGGGTTGGGTGATCCAGAGCATACCTTCGTACCCAGAATGGCAGCCCTGGCTGATGAGGGAGCTCTCATCAACGACTTTCAGAATGATGGCTATACCTATACCAGTCGGGCTATTCCAGCCATTTGGTGTGGTGCCTGGACAGAGACGATTTCCTTTAGTGATCCAGATTGTGGTGGCTCATCGAATAAATATGCAGAACTGCCCTCGGTGTTTGAATATTTCCGGCAAGGCCTTGAAAGACCTGAATCCGACTGCGTCTATACTTTAAAAGCATTATGCCCATGGAAGGCCAGTTTTGATAGCAATTATGGACCCGATTACTGGCCCCTTTACCACAGTGTCGGGGTAACAGATCTGGATGTCTGGCATGAAACCGAGCAAATCATCTCCACTCTGGCTCCTCACTTTCTGCTTATGTATCTGGCAGATGTTGATCATGAAGGTCATTCAGGTGATTGGGACGCCTATACGGAATCGATTTCAACTGCAGATTTTCTGGTGGGGGAACTCTGGGATGTCTTGCAGGCCGATAGCGCATATGCCGGAAAGACCACCATGTTGGTAACCAATGATCACGGAAGGCATGACTACGATTTCAGAGGGCATGGCGATGACTGTGAAGGATGTCGACATATCCAGCTATTGGCTGTTGGGCCAGATATTCAGAGTGGTTTGCAATCGGATGTAAGTCGAACCATTCCTGATATTGCTCCTACTATTGGTGAGCTGTTGGGGTTTACCACCCCCCAGGCCACCGGAGAAGTCATGCTGGAATTGTTGGTTGAAGAAACAGTTTCAGTTAACGAACCCAGGGTACAAGCACCAGCTTCCCTGCGTTTGAATCAGGTTTATCCCACACCGTTTAACTCTGAATTACGGATTGAATTTGAAAGCACTGGACGCGTTCCTGTTGCTCTTTCCATATTTAATCTTGATGGGACTCTCGTTTATGAATCCAGGCCTTCAACTGGCTCTATACAAAATGGATCTCTGCGTTGGGATGGTAGAGACAGGGCCAATAAAAATTTACCCTCGGGAGTGTACATTGTTCAGCTTTCTGACGCTCAGATGGCTGTTTCACAAAAAGTGATTATGCTTAAATGATTCTTTCCGCGAATTTTACCTATGATGGGAGCTTCACAGCTTGCTACATGTATACATAGATGCTGATGCCTGTCCGATGAAACCGGAGATTTATCGCGTTGCAAAACGCTATGGGCTACAGGCAACGGTGGTGAGTAATTCCTGGATGCGCGTCCCGCCGGATAAAAACATTAAGCTGGAGGTTGTTGGCGATGGTTTTGATGAGGCGGATGACTGGATAGTGGAACATGTGGAAGCTGATGATATTGTGATCACTGCTGACATTCCCCTGGCCAGTCGCTGTATTGATGAAGGTGCTGAAGTTATTGGAACGTCGGGAAAGCGGTTTACTGAGGACAGTATTGGTCAGACACTGGCAACCCGTGATTTGCTGGCAGAGTTGCGTGGAGCTGGCGAGATATCAGGAGGCCCACCACCGCTAACCCAACGTGATAGATCATATTTTCTTCAGCAGTTGGATGTTGTGGTACAAACCATTCGACGTAAGGGACTATAGCAATGCATGAAATTAAAAAATATACGCAGGCCAATCGCTTGGCCTGGAACGAAGCCATGCCCCATCACCAGGAGGCCAACAAGAGCAAATGGGACGATCGCTTTTCACGGGCTGGATATTCCGTAATCCAATCACCGGAGCTTGAACTTCTCGAACAAATCGATTTATCAGGGAAGGCGGTTGCTCATCTCTGTTGTAATAATGGTGTGGAACTCATGTCCTTGAAAAACATGGGTGCTGGAAAGTGTGTCGGTTTTGATATTTCCGATGAGGCCATTTCTGAAGCCAATGAGCGAGCGCAACGGTTTGGAATTGACTGTGAGTTTATCCAATCTGATGTATATGATATAGCTCCCCGGTACAACAATGAATTTGACCTGATATATATCAGCATTGGCTGTCTGGGCTGGCTGCCGGACCTTCCCGGGTTTATGGGAAGGGTGCAATCCTTATTGAAGACCAGGGGTCAGCTGTTTATTTATGAGGAACATCCTTTCGCTGAAATGTTGCCCTCCGATGACATGGTGGATATGGATCCACAACGCATCATTGAACCCTATTTCAAGGATGAGCCGTATGTTGAAACGGATGGAATTGACTATGTTGGCAAAAAGGCCTATGCGTCAAAACCCATGTACTGGTTTGTATGGACTCTGTCTGATATTCTCATGGGAGTAATTGAACATGGGATGCAACTGAAACACTTTTCTGAGTATCCTGAAGATATATCTACACTGCATTCTCGAAATCAGACCGAAGGGCCAGCCATTCCCCTTAGTTACATATTAATTGCTGAAAAGGGATAGGTCGTCGATGAAAGATTTTATTGCTGCCATCAACCAGGGGACACGCCACCTGAGTCATGATCTACTGGGTGGTCCTCGGATGTTGCGCTTTAACTGGGTGATTAATTTTCAGAAGGGAATGACTGCTTTTTGGGTCCTGGGTCTTATGCTGTATTATGAGAATTATTCAACCCAGGCCTGGGTCTATCTGGCCCTCCATGGTAGTTATGGGTTTGCCTGGATACTCAAGGATATGATTTTTCCAGATGGCAAATGGCAAACAAAGATCACGCTGGGTGGTGGTATGATGGCCATTCTGGCTGTTCTAGGGCCATACTGGGTTGCCCCATATATTCTGATTTCACCGGTTTTGGTCCCGGCACATACAGGCGCGAACTGGATTGGTATGACCCTGGCCATTTTTCTGTATGTGCTGGGATTGGTTATAATGCTCTCTGCCGATGCTCAAAAGTTTTACACCCTCAAGCTAAAAAAAGACCTCATAGCATCAGGTATGTTTGGCCGTATACGGCATCCAAACTATTTGGGTGAGATGATGATTTATGGATCCTTTGCTCTGGTGGTCTGGCATTGGCTTCCCTGGGTTATTTTAGCCTGGGTGTGGCTGGGATATTTTTCAATCAACATCATTATGAAAGAACGATCCATGTCGCGTTATCCTGAATGGAGCGACTATAAAAAGCGCACACAGTATTTGATTCCGTATATCTTCTAACTTTTATTACAATCCTATCCGATTTCCCCGCTTTAGCTAATATTATGAATGTATTTATCCATTTACTAATTAACACATTAAAGTATTAGCCATCTAAAACCATCGACTTAAATATTTTAGCTTCACCAGCCGTTTTTGGTGGTAATGTAAGATTTGTGAAACTATGTTTGACCAATTTGATTTCAGGCATACGGAGAGGTCCTGAAAATAATTTTAAAACGTTTTAAAAAGGCAAATCATGAGTATCAGCCAACTTGCAAAATCAATCCCAGCATCACCCACGCTGGCCTTGAACGATACTGCACGTATCTTGAAGGAAAAGGGTGAGGCGGT
Organism: Fidelibacterota bacterium; assembly: GCA_016844955.1. Classification (GTDB taxonomy): domain Bacteria; phylum Fidelibacterota; class UBA8477; order UBA8477; family JABMPR01; genus JABMPR01. Next base: position 7,525 of record JAERTH010000172.1, read on the forward strand.
TATTCACCTCGGGGGCGGTGAACCAAAGAGTAAAGCACCCATCGATGCAATTCTGTCAGCATCAGCAAAGCTGAATTCAGCGGAGATCAAATACACTCCTACAGAGGGTATTTTACCGCTACGAAAAGCAGTGGTGCGTTATACCGAAGAAAATTATGGGTATCTCACAACACCCAAAAATGTTCTGATTTCCAATGGAGCAAAGCAATCATTGTCCGTATTACTCATGTCAATCATTGACCCCCAGGATGAAGTAATTGTGCTGGCACCTTACTGGGTCAGCTATCCTGAGATGGTTAAAATGGCCTATGGAAAGCCTGTGGTTGTAACACCTGAAGATGGCAGCCTGGAACCGAGCATGGATGATATCACCCAGGCTGTGGGAACCTATACCAAGGCTATTATTGTAAATAGTCCCAGTAACCCATCCGGCGCTATCTATTCAAAAGAACTCATTGCCGAGTTGGTCAAATACTGTGAGAAAAAGGACATCTACCTGATCATGGATGATATTTACCACAAGCTTGTTTTTGATGGAAACGAGTGGACCTCACCTTATCAGTTTGCCAGGGCAAATGAGGTGAAATCAAAATTGGTCGTAGTGAATGGTGTTTCAAAAGCCTATGCCATGACAGGCTTCCGAATTGGCTGGACCGTTGCCAATACAAAGATTATTGACGCCATGAATAACATCCAGGCGCAGACAACCTCCTGTGCCTCAGCTCTCTTGCAGGTCGCAGCTGTGGGAGCCCTGAATGGTATTCAAAGTGGTGTGGAAAGTCTCCGAACTACATTGCAGAATAATCGTGATATCATGATCAATGAATTGAGAACCATTGATGGTGTCCGTGTGGAAAAACCAGGTGGTACCTTTTACTGTTTTCCTGACTTCAGTGCCTATGAAAAAAGTGCTGCCAAATTAAGCAAGCTCCTGCTAGATAAGGTTCGCGTGGTTACTGTACCAGGAAACGAATTTGGCATGGATGGTCATCTCAGATTGAGTTACTGCGGCAGTATCAAAGACATCAAAGATGGTGTGGAGCGCATTAAGTGGGCCCTGGACCCCAATGCTCCCAATGAAATCTTTATTGGAGATCGCAAACTGGTGAGGGATTGGTCATGAAGCAGCATTTAGGCCTTGCGAGTCCGGCATCAGCAGAAAAATCTGCAACAGCCAGTGATTATGGATTAGACAACCATGGCTTGAAGAATCTCAACAATGTGTACTGGAACCTGCATACAGCTTCTCTCTACGAGGAAATAATCTTTCGTGGTGAGGGGAAAGTCATGAATCACGGCCCCATCCTCATGAACACCGGCAAGCATACTGCCCGGGCAGCCAATGATAAACTGGTGGTAAAAGAAGATCTCACCCGAGATGATATCTGGTGGGGTGAATACAATAGACCCTATCCCGAATCTAAATTTGCGGTTTTGTATTCACGTGTACAGGCTTACCTGCAAGGTAAGGACGTCTTTGTTCAGGATTGTCATGTGGGTGCAGATAAAGATTACGCTTTGCCAATCCGTATCGTTACTGAATATGCATGGCAGAATCTTTTTGCCCGCAACATGTTCATTCCTCTGACTAAAAAGGAAGACCTGAAGCGGCATGTCCCTGACTTTACTGTGATTGCTGTACCGGAGTTTATTGCTTCGCCTGAGATGGATGCCACCAATAGCCAGACTTTCATTGCCTTAAACTTTGAAAAACGGGTGGCCATTATTGGTGGTAGTAAATATGCAGGCGAGATTAAAAAATCAGTCTTCACCGTCATGAATTACATCTTACCCAAGCAGAATGTGCTCTCCATGCATTGTTCGGCCAACATGGGTGATGATGGTGATACCGCCATCTTTTTTGGGCTGTCTGGGACGGGTAAAACCACACTATCTGCAGACCCCAAACGTCATCTGATTGGTGATGATGAACATGGTTGGAGTGATGATGGTGTATTCAATTTTGAGGGTGGTTGCTATGCCAAGGTGATTCAATTAAGCCCTGAAGCCGAACCTCAAATTCATGCCTGTACTGAGAAATTTGGTACTATTCTGGAAAATGTGATTTACGACCCGGTAACTCGCAAGCTGGATCTTGATGATGGATCGCGTACAGAAAACACTCGTGCTTCTTATCCCTTGCATTTTATTGACAATGCAGTTCCAGAGGCAAAAGGTGGACATGCCAAGAATATTTTCATGCTCACTTGTGATGCCAATGGTGTGTTGCCTCCTATTGCGAAGTTGTCACCTGACCAAGCCATGTATCACTTTATCTCGGGTTATACGTCCAAGGTTGCCGGAACGGAAATAGGTCTGGGAGCAGAACCACAATCTACCTTCAGTGCCTGTTTTGGTGCGCCCTTTATGGTTCATCATCCCTACTACTATGCTCAGTTGCTGAAGGAGCGAATCAAGCAGCATGACGTGGATTGCTGGTTGGTGAATACGGGTTGGACCGGTGGTCCCTTTGGTATCGGTAAACGTATGAGTATCCAGCATACACGTGCCTTGTTGAATGCCGCCCTGGAAGGTAAGCTCAAAGATGTTGAGTATAGAACGGATCCGGTCTTCGGGTTTCAAGTTCCTGTGACAGGTGAAGGTGTCCCGGAGAAGGTTTTAGATCCTGCTCAAACCTGGCCCAGCAAGGGTGCCTATGCTGAGAAGTATGAACAGCTCGCCCGCTTGTTTATTGAGAATTTCAAGAAATATATGGAGGGTATCCCCCCAGAAATACTTGAGGCGGGACCGAAACTGAAATAAGTTTCATAAAGATCGATGGTGGTATTCCAGGCGAGGATTGGCTGAACGTCATCCACCTACGTGATGTCGTTCGCCTTACTGTGTTTCGAATCCTCGCTTGGATTATCCCTGGAAAACACCCGTGCTGACAATCCGAGCTTAGTATTTCAGGAAGATTTCCTGGAAAACGAAAACACACCCTGCTCCCAGAACACTTTGCTACTCACAAGAAGTGCCGTTCCAATGCTGATGTCCAGTATTGCCACAGTTACCAGAAAGGTGTGGTTCCCCTGAGAGAGCCGTGAAAGCGTCGCCCCCAGAACCATCATCATAAACAGGGCAAAGAAGAATTGGACTCTGTAGAATTCCCACACGCGGGGTGTTATGAGTGCATCGATTCGGGCCATGTTCTTACGACAACTTTTGAGAAAAATATATCGAGTTTTAATGAGACCCACAGCAATACCTGCTGCCCAACTTATGCTTCTACCTATACCATCCGGTTCCAGCTCATAGGCGTCCATAGCCAACTGTGATCCTTTGAGAAACAATATAATTGGTCCAATGTACCAGATCAGTGCTGCAAGCCTTTTTAAGGTTTTATGTTTTACTATCATGTCGTCAAGGTAAGACTGGAATTTAAGAACTCCAGATAATCTGGGAGATAAGGGCAATTATCCAACCCCCTGGAAAATCCAGGGGGTTGGTAACCAATCAAAAATTGCTTGGTGGGGGGCCAACCCCTGGCAGTGAAAGGTCATTCGGGCCACCCGAGGTTGTAAATTGGATATGCTATGTGTTTAATCGACCGGCTACTTCCGAGAGTTTTCCACCCGTCTCAGTAATTACTAATGTTGAACTTTTCAAATCCTGGCCAGTACTTTGAATCGTTCCAATGTCGGTGTTTACCGTGGAGATGTTACTGGCAACTTCACGGGCTGCTTGAGCAGCCTGGGTCACATTGTTGACTACCTCTGTCATTCCACCAGTGGCCAGGCCAATATTGCCGGCGATATCCTGGGTTGTGACATTCTGTTCTTCAACAGCAGTAGCGATTGTGTTCACAATGGAGTTGACCTTGTCAATTACCGTAGTAATCGAAGCGATCTCAGAAACTGTACCTGAAGTCTCATTTTGAATCGCTTCTATCTTGTTGCTGATATCAGCGGTGGCATCATTGGTTTGCTTGGCCAGTTCCTTAACCTCATTGGCTACTACTGCGAAACCCTTGCCTGCTTCACCGGCCCGGGCTGCTTCAATGGTTGCATTTAAGGCAAGCAACTTGGTCTGTTCAGCAATCTCGATAATAGTACTGGTTACTTTGCTGATCTCCTGCGCAGCCACACCCAGCTTGTCCACTCGACCTGATGCAGCAGCAACATTTATAACGGCCTCGCCAGTTACTTCGCGAGCCTGTTCTGCATTCTGAGCAATCTCGCTCACGGTGGAGGTCATCTCCTCTGTGGCACCGGCAACTGAATTCATATTGTCCTGGGAGGTCTGAGAAGCTGAGGCAATTGTGTCCATATTGGTACTCATCTCTTCGGAGGCCGCCGCTACCATGTTTGACATATCTGCAATGCTGTTGGATTTCTCAGCGATATCATCTGAAATGGTGGAGAGCTGGGTTGCTGCTGCGCCTAAATCATTGGTGCTATCCTGCACCTGGAGTTGAATCTCCTTTTGCTCATTGGCATTGATTTCAAGCTTGCCAATGAAGGTGTCAAACCATTTTGCCAGTTCACCTACTTCATCCAAAGAATCCAACCCCAACCGTACTGAAAGGTCTCCCTCTCCAGTTGCTATATCTTTCATCATTCCAATCATTTGCTTGATGGGACCTGTTATAAGGCTCGTAATGAACCAGATCAGAGCGATTGCTACACCAATCAATATGGGAGTAAGTGTAAAGGCGAGTTTTTTGAATGCTGTAATGGGAGCCATAAACTCTTCTACAGAAACTCTGATAGCAAGAATCCAATCTGTTGCAGCGTGGGTCTTATATTCAACCAAAACATGAATGCCTTTCCATGGGTATTCATATTTCCCCTCATGGGTAGATTTCATATGCCTGAAAAAATCATGCTGGGCAAGACTGAGTTTCATGATTTGAGATTGATCAGGATACGCAATGACGGTACCATCGGCATTTGTCATGTACATATAGCCAGATTCGCCAAAAGTGCTGTTGCTGATGTGTTCATCAGAGAATGCGTTGAGCTCCACTGGAACTCCCATGATGCCCACAACTACACCATCATCAAAAATGGGGGCTGTCATCAGTACAACAGGCCGCCCGCTGACTGGAGAGATACCAACCGCGCTCATCCAGGGTTTACCCTGGACAGCCATCTGTGCATTTCTGGCATACCCTGGAATTTGTGAAATATCGATTAACATTTTATCTGGGTCATAATTGAAGGCAAGAAACAACTCCCCCCCGGGGGTGGCAAGGAACAAGTTCTCATAAGCTGAACTGCTATTCATATATGAATCGATAAGTTTTTGCGCTTTATCAAGGCTGGAGCCATGGCACGCATCAATGAATGTTGGGATCTGGCTATACCTGTGTGCATCCAGCTGACGATCCTCAAGCCAGTTGTCCAGAGCAACGTAGGTTTCCTCTAGCAGTTCTCCCAGTCGCTCCTCTTCCATGTCATGCGCATAGTTGCTGAAACTACTGACTCCTACCCAGCTAAACGCTACGAGAGACAGTATAAATAGCGGGATGATTGTATACTGTATTTTTTTTCTCATACTCAGGTTTTGAAATTTGTCCATCATTAATCCCCTTTCTCGTAAACAAAGCTGCCGAAAAGTTTTCCAATAGACTCGGTCTAGCCTTGATTGATTCTCATAACCCAAATGAGAAGCACAATGCACCCCAACTGGCATACCACATCTATTATCGGAGGTATTAATGAATTAGTTAGCTGAAACTTGCACTATCTGCCAAGAGCCGGATCATGCATGATAATCAGATTGAGTCCCCATCTACTGAGGGTCAACCTGGAAATTCGAGTCCCTTAATTTTGACCAAGCATGCTGAAGTGTCTATTAATAACCAGGACCAATTCCGTAAGGGTGACCTACTGATTTATGGCGTTGGGCTGTTTCGATATCATTTCCATCCAGACCATAGGTTTGAAGGATTACGTCGTCACGGACATGGTTCAAATTTTGAAAGTATGGATTGACGTGACGTTTAAGTGTGACAATATTAGTCCCATGTGTTTTAAGTCGAATACACACAGTCTGTAGATTTAAGAGGAAAGGAATGCACAATGCATGATGAGATAAGAGAAATTGAACAACAAATTTATAAACTTAATACGAAACTCACCAGTCTGAGACGGGACAACCCGGGAGAAAAGATTCCCGACTACAGCTTTAAAACGTTGGACGGAGAGACCACGCTGCTGGACCTTTTTGGGAAAAACGACAAACTGTTAATGATCCACAATATGGGTCAGGGTTGTCGCTATTGTATGCTCTGGGCAGACGGGTTTAATGGTTTTGTCCCGCATCTGGAATCAGCCATGTCCCTCGCCCTGGTTTCTAAGGATGATCCTGAATTGCAACGTCGTTATGCCAACTCCCGGGGATGGCGCTTTCAGTTAGCCTCCCATGGTGGAGGCAAATATATCCAGGAGCAAACCGTTACTGAGGGTCAGGGTAATGCACCGGGTGCTGTTTTGTATGAACGGGTGGGTGATGATATTTACCGCAAAAACTCCACCGAGTTCGGACCGGGGGATATCTACTGCTCCATGTGGGGTCTACTAGGTCTGGCTGGTATGAGTGAGGAGGATTGGACACCCCAGTACAACTATTGGAAGCAACCCCTGAAATTGGATGATGGTGGGTTGAACGTTTTATAATGAAGAATGAAAAAGCTTTCCAGGGTGATTTATGAAAGGCAATAATGTGTCTTGCTGAGGCTCTCGGAGCAGGAGGGATCATGGTATAAAAAAGGAGAGATTGCTTCGGTCAGGCAAACCTTCCCTCGCAAAGACGGGAAGGGGCAAATTAATTCTCAAAACATCTAGACACGAATCGCACAGATTCAACGAATTAAAACGAATGGTGTGTCTGCAATTTATAATTTCGTGTTTATTTGTCTAATTCGTGAAATTAGTGTCTATAATAAATCAAGAGGATTGCCTCGGTGTCCCGGGATCCAAAGACGGTGAGGGGGAAACCAAATTTCCAGTTTCAAGTTTCAACCGGTACTGCTCCATAATTTCTGATACGGACTGAATTTCCCTAATACCACTAACACTTTTTCCTGCCTGGAGGAAGTGTTGGTAGTCTCCGGCTTTTTCCCGATCATTTTTCAAGGTTCTGAAGGATCGCAGTGTATAAAACATACGCATGTATTTCTTGGTTTTTCTACCCCGAAGCATCCAGCGGGCAAAAGGACCAGCCTTAGCCCCCATTTTTTTGATATGGTCAGTTTCGATTACTGAAACGGGGACACCAGACAATTTATCAGTGAGTACAATCTGATTTTCATTGGCAGCAAGAATGGCCTGCTTGTAATCATCATGTGCAGAGCATTCCTGGCTGGCAATAAACCGTGTACCCATTTGAATCCCTGAGTAGCCCAATTCAAGCGAATCAGAAACATCCTCAGGCGTGCTGATTCCTCCGGCACAAATCAGCGGTTTTCCATATTCAACCAAATCCTCATAAAGCCTTTTGGCTGATTCTGTACCGGCATGTCCGCCAGCACGATCATTGACACATATGAGGCCATCCACGCCGGCATCCAGTGCCTTTTGGGCCCACTTGCGGCTGGTGGTATTGTGATAAACCAGACCTCCCTGTGCATGGACCTTTTTCACGACAAAAGCAGGGTTGCCCAGTGCTGTTACAAAAAATGAGACCTCTTCTTCCAGCGCAATATCCAACCAGCTTTTGATGCGTTCCAAATAACGTTGAGAGCTCTTTTCAACCAGCAGGTTGACACCAATTGGTTTCGAGGTAAGGGTTCGGATATAGCGAAGCCCGGCCCGAAAATCATAACCGTGTACACAGGAAAGACTCAAAGGTTGTACAATGCCGATTCCCCCGGCCTCTGAGATGGCTGCTACCAACTCAGGATTGGAACAAGGATACATGGCTCCGCCAATAATGGGAACCTCGATGTTCAGCGCTTTGGACAAAGTGCCCCCTTGTTTTTCCCCCTGTTGGATCATGAGTCGATACCGTATTTCTCTCTGATTTTGGGGGACCGAAGGAAGAAGCCGGTCCAGGCAGAGTAGAGCGCAACAATACCCATGATTGCCAGCAGGCGCATCCAGTCATCACCTGTTGCAATTCGGATCTGGATATATTGATATGCACCATATAACCATGCCACTGCTGACAAATATGCTACTATCTCAAGTGTCTGAATTACCCATTTTTGTTTGACAAATAGCAGGAAGGGAATAAGCAGCACGACAAGGGCCAAAATATTGTTGTTGGCTCTGGAAAAGTGAGCGGCTAATAATAGAATCATAAAGCTATAAGGGATGATGCGAGAAATCATTGAGTATATCCTTTCAAACGTGTTTAAGGGGAATAGCGTCCGCTAATGACGCGAGGGTCGCCATTGTAGTCCTGAATAATCTCAAGATCATGGTACCCTTTTTCCATAAAAATATTTAGGATGGCACTTTCCTGGGGTGCTCCGCCAAATTCAAACAGGAAGGGACCACCAGGCACCAGCAATTCAGGCAAAATGTCAGCAAAACGACGATAGAAGCTGAGGCCATCATCAGCATCAAACAGAGCGAGATGTGGATCGAATTCCGCAACTTCTTTTTGAAGCAACGCTCTTTCTGCAGGAGCGATATATGGCGGATTTGACACCACAAGATCAAAGCGCTGTTCAATGTTGGGTAAAGTTTTGAGAATGTCAATTTCCTGAAATTGAACTGTGACTTTATTCTGGTTTGCATTCTCATTGGCTAGAGCCAGAGCCTCTGCGGAGATATCAATGCCCAATACGTTCGCTTGTTCAAGTTCCTGAGCCAATGCCATGGCAATACAGCCAGTTCCCGTACCAATATCCAGAATTCGGGGTTCTGGGTTGAGATTTAGAGCCAGAGCTTTCTCAACCAGTATTTCTGTCTCAGGTCTTGGGATTAATGCATCGGGTCCGGTTTTTATTGTGAGGTTCATGAATCCAGTTTCTCCAACAATATGTTGGAGCGGTTCCCGGGTGCCGCGTCGGCGAACATGCTCACGGTATTGATCGAGCTCATTCTTACTCATGGGGCGGTCAAAATAGAGGTATAGTTCCAGCCGATTTTTGCGCAGAACATCACCCAGAAGCATTTCTGCATCCAGGCGTGCATCAGGAACACCCCGTTTTTCGAGAAAGTCAGTACTTGACTTGATTATGTCTACAACACGCCATACAGTCATAATAGGAAAATAGTTTTTGAGGGTTAATTGTTAACTACAAAATAAGCTGGAAGGGTTAAATAGCGAAAATAATTTTTGAGGAAATGTTGGTAACTGGCAGCAGGTCGGAATTAATCATAAAGAATGATATTAATGAGCGTGATTACATCCTGAATGTTAATGCTGCTGTCCCCATTGACATCAGCGGTTTCCAGCTGCAGTGTATTGGGAGCAATATCACCAATTATGATGTTTACCAGGACGATGATATCACTGATGGTTATCTGCTCATCAAAATTTAGATCACCTGGGAAATACTGAGATAATATGCGAATGTAACCTTCACGGGTTACTGTTTCGGGCGCTCCCTGTGGGTTCATTACGGCGAGGCTAACATCATAAATACCGGGTTCTGAGTATTCGTGAACGGGGTGTTGCTGAATACTCTGAGTGCTGTCACCAAAATCCCACTCCCACCAACCCACAGGTCCTACGGATGCATCCTGAAAACGAATCGGTGTATCCACCAAAGCGATTGATTCATCCACTAGCATATCTACGCTGGATAGAACCATGTCGGTATAGACAGTTTCGGTGAATTGCAGATTGGCAGTCTCGATGAGCTCGGGATTACGAACTTGAACGGCATAAAACTCATTGGGCGAGATAATGTCTGTGGCTGGTGCAGATTCCCAGTCAGACCATTCAGTAATGTGGATATCATCGAACCAGGCATATCCATCCCCAAAACCGGGGGCGTCCGAATTCAATCGAATGTCGAAATAGGTAGCCGTTGATGGTGGATTCAGTTCCTGATGGAAGTAGGTCCAATCACGTGTCCCGACAACCCCATTATTTAATGCGTGGGTTGCCAGGCTGAAGGATGTGGTTCTGCCTGAATAATAACGAACCTCCACCTTGACCGTTGATCCATTCTGGGTTTTAATCCAGCCGGAAACATGATGGGTTTTGGTGGCATCCAGACGTATACGATTTTCCAGGTTGGTAATGATATTGTCACCGGCACTGGAACTCCTGTGTTGTCCTATGGACCGGGCTCCAGTATGGGCTTCGGTTACATCAAGCCATTCATCACTGCTGTTGAGATTCCACTGCGTAGAGCCTTCTTCCTCCATATTTCCATACCACAGGAGCTCACGCCCTAACCGATATTCCCAATTATCCCTAGCAGAAAGCGATAGTGATGAAAGGTTTCCAATCTTATGAATCTCAACGGGGTTTGATACCCAATTACTTCCCTGGAGCTGAAGTTCCAGACCATGCCGATTTAGAATCTGAGTTCGGGGCATGGATAGGGTGTCCAGCCAGACCGATGCAATCACATTGTCTCGATCCACGTACAGATAGGTATCCAGGTCTCTTGATTTACGGGCGAGATAATCCAATAGATGCAAGCCCAGAGCTCCAGTCGCAGGAACTGGGATATAATCATCCAAATAGACTGGATTTACGGAATAAGCCGAGAATCCACTGGCATCTATTTCAGCATTAAGGATGACTGAAGGAAAGGTCTCATGGTAGTTCAAGTCAAAAACAAAATTCCCCAGAGAGTGGGCGATGAGGCCACCATTGTAGGCTTCAAAACCTTGAATGATATGGGGATGATGCACTACCACTAGATCAGAGCCTGAGTCAATGGCGAAGTGCCTGATATCACGATCCCACATATGGGGGACATCCACGAGGGGAGTATAGCTTTCATCCTCATCAGTTTCATTAGGTTGATCCATATGCTCCGTTAATTCTGGAGGAGCAATCCAATCATCTAAAAGAGAACCTGGAATCAGGCGATCATAATCAGACCCGGGTGACGTGGAGTATTCACTGCCGGCATGCATCTCCATAACGATAAGATCGGCAACATCGCGGACTGCATCAATTTGCTGCAGCAGGTAATAAGGTGTCAAATAGGCAAAACCGGGTTTGTCGTAGCCAGCATGTAAATAGGGTTGAGCATTGTTGTACTGACCGGTGCGATCACTGTTGGCCAGCCAGGCAATGGACACACCCTTGGTATTGGTGAAAATTGGTTGATAGGCTTCCTCGCTGTCAGCTCCCGATCCGGAATGCAGGATATTGGCGTCGTTTAATCCCTGTTGGGTGTTTTGCAGGCCAACGAGTCCATAATCCAGGGTGTGGTTATTGGCCAGAGTGACCAGGTCAATACCGGCTTCAGCCAGACCGGGGATATAGTCAGGATGACCCTTGTAGGTCACGGATTTTGTGGGGTGTTCCACACCGTCAATGGTCATGACGCACTCCAGGTTGGCGATGGTAAGGTCAGCATTGTGACCCAGGATTTCGATGGTGGGTTCAAAAATAGCGGCCACACCGCCGGTCTCAACAATCCCACCGTCATCTTCATAACGCCGGGCAATCATGATATCACCTACGAAATTCAGGGTCAGTGGAAAACTGGATTCACCCTGATCCACACTGATTTCAGTGCGAGCCTGTCCCAGATTTCCGGATTCATCCAGAACCTGCAGCAACACAGTATAGGCATGATCATCTTCAAGAAGGAATGTGTGGGAAGGAAATTCACTCACACTGGTTTCACCATCTCCAAAATTCCAGATAAAACTGTGGTTGTCACTGTCGGCATCATCAATGATGGCTTGAAAATCCACATCAACACTGCGCTGATTTGAACTATTGCGGTAGATCATACCCTGGCTGTGGCTTATTTCCACCTGGGGAGCGAAGGCAATGGCGTTGGTTATATCAAAAAGTTCATCAAAAAACACACGGGCTGCCGGGTCTGAATCACGATCATTTATATAAATAATATTGGTTAATCTTGGGAAGTAATCAAAACGAGCGAACCAATCATCACCCACCGGCATGCGAAACAAATTCCACTGGTCCTGGGGAAAGTATCCCTGGTTGACGGTAACCCATTGGTCATTATTCAGGGGTTCCGTGCCATCCAGTGCATAAAAGAGTGTATTGAGTGAATCTTGAAAACCAAGACCTTGAATTTCACCGAGATGCTCAATATAGGCAGCCACTTGAAAGACAGATTCAGAAGAAACCCTATGGGGCTCAATTATCTGTGATTTCCAGGTATCACCCCATATTTCCAGAGCAAAATCCGAATTCATAAACGTTCTCGAATCAGTAAGCTCCCAATCCTCAGGATCATCATCCTCATCATAAAATGATTCGAGTCGTACATCACCAGAATTAAAGTCTTCTAGCACTGAAATGGGGTCATGACCAGGAATATTGTCATTGATAACCTCGCTCCAGACCCCTGAATTTTCAAAATGATCAACAGCTCGTATCTTGAAGACATAATCAATATCTGGATCAAGATCATTCATGATAATGTTATTGGTTGCTGGATTGATCAGCTGGACCCTGTCAGATGCATCCAGAACCGGTGATTCATCGGTCAGGGAGTCGGCATCGTACATGATCTCATAGCTGCGGTGATTGGTATCAAAGACAGGATTCCACTTCAAGCTTACGTAGGATTGTCCGTCAAACTCGGTTCTCCAGTTGGTGACCCCAGGAGGGGCCGAAACATCAGCTACATCGTCCCAATTGTTGAGATAGGCTTGGATGGCATCTACAAAAGGTTGGTAATAGTCTAAAAGTATGGAGTGGTTCGCATAAGAGCTGGGGTAAGCTCCTGCATACAGCTCTGTCAGGGGCATCTCCATCTCCTGGAAAAGCATGGGTTTTTCAAAAAACTCCACCTGTATCCAGGGCTCGTATACTTCATTGTTATTGAAGAACTGTCTCAAATAATTCATCTGAACGCCGGTGTTTGGACCCAGCAGGGTAGAGGTGTGGGGCATGTCATAGTCGTGATCTTCACCATGGTAGGTTAGGTCGCCACTATAATGAACCCGATAATAGTCATCAACACGCAGCGCTGGATGTGCACCAAATTGATCGGCAAAGATGGGGTATTCCGCTGTAAAATTGACAAAATCAAGATTGTCCTCGGAGATATCCCGGATGGGTTTGTTGGCGTTGGCCGCATCCCAGCCTGCGGAGAGCACAATGCTCTGGAAATTGGAATGAGCTGAGTTATCGTCAAAACTATGGGTGTGTAGCACCAGGGGAGAATGTGGGCCGATCTGCATCAGTGAATCGGAGAGAACTTCATGAAAAACCTGGAAGACGGTATTGTCATTGCGCGCTGGATCCGAAAGGGACTTGTTATTGTAGTAAGGCGGGTTTTCAGTCCACTTAACTTCACGTCCCGCGCCTGCAATCATCATGGCGAAGGCGTCAGTCTGGAGAAACATTTCTGTCCCAACATAAGGTGCAATAAAATCGTCACAGGGGTGGGGTATTTCCACCACGACATGCTGGCGGGTTGCCGCAGGATTTATTATAAACAGTCCCCAACCGTTGGCAAAGCTTCCAATAACATCATCTTCCTCAACGTCTGGCTGATTTTCATCTACATAGCTTGAGTCCAGCTGTTCCCGAATCAGATAGAAGGTGCGTTGGTAATCCACATCTTCAAACCGTACGAGTTCATAATGAAAGGTTTCCAGAGAGTCTGTGAGCATTTGATCTGCAGCTTCAATATCTCCTGCCAGGAGGGCCTGGAAAATTTGACGCCAGTGTACCAGAGTATAATCAAAATCAGAGATTATGCGATAGTCGCCAAAACCGTTGGATTGGACATCGACCCAATCCGGACCATAATCATTATAGCCTGGTGAAGCGATTCCTTCGGAGACATGGCTGATATAATTATCATAGGCTGTTGTTGGTGAGTTGCCACCAATAAATTCTATGAGGCTTCCAGATTCACGAATGACTTCAGCTTGAGTGGTGCCATAGATGAATAGCATAAAGAGAAGGTTGAGCAGGTAAGTCACAATTGTTTTTTTCACAGTGCGCAAAAATAAAGCATGGCTAGGCGTTTTGACACAAGCAATATCTAACAATTTGTGGTATCCCAGCTGGAGGGTGGGTAGGTGAGATAAAATTAATTTGAATGGAAAATTTGTCGAATTGCTTCGGGAATTCACTTGAACCATCTATTTTAGGAGGAACTTTTTAATGGAGATGTCACTTTACAAGGGAGATTCTTCGCTTATAATGTAAAGATGATAATATATGTAATGATTGACCCTTGAAATTAAGGAGATAAATGATGAAACACGAATTACCCGTTTTACCCTATGCCCAGGATGCCCTGGCACCTACTATTTCCGCTGAAACTCTGGATTACCATCATGGCAAGCATCACAATGCCTATGTAACCAACCTGAATAACCTGATTCCTGGAACTGAGTTTGAGAACCTGTCCCTGGAGGACATTATCAAAAAAGCATCTGGTGGTATTTTTAACAATGCTGCCCAGGTCTGGAATCACACCTTCTATTGGAATTGTCTCTCACCCAATGGTGGTGGCGCTCCATCAGGTGATCTCGGTGCTGCTATCGATGCTGCCTTTGGTTCATTTGACACCTTCAAAGCAGAGTTCAGCAAGTCTGCTGCTACCAACTTTGGTTCCGGTTGGACCTGGCTGGTAAAAAAGGCGGATGGTAGTTTGGCCATTGTCAATACCAGCAATGCTGCTACTCCACTGACTGATGGTGTAACACCACTGCTCACTGTTGATGTTTGGGAACATGCCTATTATGTGGATTACCGCAATGCACGTCCCAAGTATCTGGAAGCAATCTGGAGTCTCTTCAATTGGGATTTTGTGGCAGAAAATTTCGCCAAATAATCCAGAATAAAAAATGTGTTCAACAAAGGGTCGGTTTTCCGGCCCTTTTTTTGTATAAATCCACATTTATTATTCGTTCCAGGCGACGATTGACTTCGAGCAAAGCTCTCGTCTTACTTTGTTTCAAATCGTCACTTGGTATTCCCCACAATTCAATGATTTTCGATCATATAGATTTCCGCTGATTCCCTGGCATTACATTACTTGAATTTGAATACATGGTTACGATCCACGAAGCAAAATTGATTCTCCGGTAATTCGTGGTGTTTGTGTTGGTTTAAGATGTAGTCGAGGTGATTGTTGAAATCATGTTTATTGGTTATGAGATGGGAATGATATGATTTTTGCCAGCGAAAAATTTTGGGGTAAACCAGGCGCGGATTCGAATCCGCGCCTAGAACAAT
>JAERTH010000173.1 GCA_016844955.1 Fidelibacterota bacterium
ATACGTTCTTCTGTTGAAGATGCCGACTTTGCCAAAGAACAAATGGAAGTGATGAAGCTGCAGATTCTTCAGCAGACTGCTATCTCTTCCTTTGCACAGTCTAATAGTGCACCCCAAGTAGTGCTCTCACTCTTCAAATAATACTCTCTCTTCCGTTAAACCGGAACAATAAATATCTGGATGGGTTAATTTTCCATCCAGATTAGAAATGATGCCTCCGACTCTGTCAGGGGCATTTTTTTTGATGTAATGCCTTTGGGAATGTGAGAATTATTGGCTTTAAGGATTTTATTATATTTTATCAATTATTATCGCATCTATCTAAAATTACCTGAAATATCCATAATATTCACATTCGTTAGTATCTAATAATTATTCTTTTGCCACTTGTTCAGGTAATCCCCAAATATCATGGGAAAAACTAATGATTATAACAGTCTGGCGATATTCGTGGAGAAGGTTATTTGTATACAGTTTCGATGAGAGGAAGTGACGGAACCTGAAATTGTAATAATAACACCGTCAATATGGGCAAGGATGCTCATACCTAAACAAGGAGGTTTCAAATGAGTGAACTAATGCGGATTTACTCGAACGTCTCTGCCATGCAGAACATGAACTCACTGGCTAACATCAGTGATAAAATGGGAACGCATCAGATGCGCCTCGCCACAGGTAAAAAGATCAACTCAGCTGCAGATGATCCAGCTGGTTATCAGTTAGCCCGTAGCCTGGAAACAAGAAAACGTGGTTTGGATGTTGCCTTACAAAATGTAAGTCAGGCCAAAAACGTATTGAACGTTGCTGAAGGTGGCTACCAGAACGTCATGGATATTCTCCAGACTGTTAAGGAAAAAGCTACCCAGGCTGCTGATTACTCACTGTCGAGTACCCAGCGTAGTTCCATTAATGATCAGGTCTCAGCCCTCATTAATGAAATTGATGACATTGTATCAGAGACAACCTTTAATGGTGATTCTCTCATCGATGGTGGTTATGCCGGTGCTTTCCATACTGGTGAAGGTTCCACTGATCAGTTGTCAATTTCTTTGGGTGATGCTGATTCAACAGCTCTGAGCATTAATGCAATATCACTGTCAACCGCTAATGGCGCCAGTGGTGCAATCGCAACTGTATCAACAGCTATCGATACGCTTTCAAGTCGTATCCAGGATGTTGGTGAGTACAAAGTGCGTTTGTCTTCAAAGGAACAGTCACTGTCTGTGGCTTCCACCAACACAGAAGCGATACGTTCTTCTGTTGAAGATGCCGACTTTGCAAAAGAGCAAATGGAAGTAATGAAACTGCAGATCCTTCAGCAGACTGCTATCTCTTCCTTTGCACAGTCAAACAGTGCACCTCAAGTAGTACTCTCTCTCTTCCGTTAAGGAAGGAAACAATGGCGGCTGGGTGGGAAAGCTTTTCCCATCCAGCTTACCTTTTTATTTGACATTGTAAACTCTGTCTTTTCTCTCAAGAGAGCTCTAGGGCTGTAATAGCAAGGCTTTCAGGAGATTGTGCCTCACTGGCAATTTGTGTTCCAGAGGTGGCACAGAACTTGACAATGTATCGGAGATAATGAAATGTTGGCGAAACACAATATGACCCCAGAATCACTACCAAATCCATACTTGGTCCAGAAGATCATGACCGCAAGTCCGGAAGAGCTGATTTCGTATATTTATGAAGCAGCCATAAAGGGATGTGCCATGCAGGACCAACGCCGGGCCTTGGAAGCAGTTCAGCAATTGATAAATGCGCTGAACTTCGATGCAGGGGATATTTCGACAACATTTTATACTGTCTACACGAGTATCATGGATCAGATTAATAAGAAAGAATTTGACGAAGCTCGTGAAGTTTTGATGGACCTGCGTAAAACCTGGTCCCAGGCAATGAATATCAGATAGGTGTTAATATGGACGTAGGTGGAATAGGTCAAAATAATTCAATTGAGTACCTGGTACAGCAATACATGCTGTATGAATCAGGCCCGAAAAATGATTTATTGGATAAACAAGACGACCTGTACCAGCGTAAATCGGTTCTTTCTGATCTGGATAGTAAACTTTCAGCACTACAATCTAAATCTGAACGTTTAGCAGATCCGATTACGGACTACTTTGCGTCGCGTTCCTCATCAGTTAGCGATGAGGAAATACTAACTGCGACTGCCAGCGCAACCGCCTCTCTGGGAAATCATACGATCACCATTGATCGCCTGGCAATATCCGATACACGTGTATCACAGCAGTATACTGATACTGATACGAGCTTTAGTGGATTTCTGACTGATCAAACTTTTTCTATTGAAGTGGCACACCCACTTGATGCGGACGAGTTTAACCGCCAAGCCATTTCCATCACCGTACCAGCATCCGATCTGGCATTAGATAACGATGATGCATTACTGCAAATTGCAGATGCAATTAATAGTGCCATGTATACGGCTGTAACCAATGAGACCATTGGCTCTGAAGAACAGGTCAGGGCCTCCGTAGTAACCGAAGAGTCGGGTAAAACTCGTCTGGTGTTGAGGAGTGAATCCTCAGGTTATACCAACCGGATGGAATTTACTGATTCTGCAGATAGTTTGTTAGCATCACTCGGTGTGACTGCTGCTGTTGCTTCCACTGGAACGGCAGGCGGGTACATTACTGATGTGGGAACCAGTGCCACCACCAGCATGTTGAATTCAAAATTCAATATTGATGGGTTGGACTTCTACAGGGATAGTAATAATGTGACCGATGCTTTGACTGGTGTCACCCTGAAACTCCTTGATACCTCAGCTGCCACCCAAACGATTACCGTGGTTGCCGATACTGAAAGTGTTAAGGAAGAGGTCAACGGTTTTCTGGATTCTTACAATGAAGCCATGACTTATTTGCGTGATACTACGCAGATAGATCCAAATACGTATGAGCGTGGATTATTGTCCGATGATATTACGTATAAGGCAATTGTATATGATTTAAGAGGCTACGCAATGACTCAAGTTTCCGGTGTGAGCAACGCGGATTATTCGCAGCTCTTCAGCATCGGCATTGAATCAGATTCCCTGGGACAATTATCAATTGCTGACGAGGATAAGTTTAGAACTGCACTGGAAACGAATTCGAATTATGTAGCAGATCTTTTCAACTCATCAGATGGTATGGCGACCAAACTAAATGGTTATTTGGAAAATTATGTAAAGACAGGTGGTTCAATTGACCAGAGCAAGAATAATATTGAGGATCAACTCTCCAGTTTAACTGACCGGATTTCCCTCATGGATGATATTCTTTATCGTCGAGAAGACCAATTAAGACAACAGTTTACGAGTCTACAAGAGATGATGTACAAATTACAATCTCAACAAAGTTTTATGGGTTCCTTTTTTGGATAAAGGAGAAAGATCATGGAAGCTGTAGTCGTAGAACTAACCAAAAATTCACTGTCAACCCCTGTGGTTGAACCAGTATCAAAGGCTGTTTCAATTAAAGAAGCAACCGAATCGGGGAAAAGAACATCTGAAACTGAACAGGATGTTTCCACTATTGATGTCAATGCTGTAGACTTTTCTGACCTCGTAAGTAAAGTCACGGAAGTGGTCCAGAATATTGGGACCAAAGTATCATTTTCTTATGACGACCGTGCAACCACACCTGTAATAAAGGTGACCGATGATGAAACCGGCGAAGAAATTCGTCAGATTCCTCGTGAAGAAATGTTGCATTTAATGTCCAGATTAAGAGAAGTCTCTGGATTGATCTTCCAAGGGAGCATTTGATGAACTCAGCAACGCAACCTGCAATGCCGAACTCACCCAAACTCTTGCTTGAGCAAGAGTTGAACTGTTTTCATGAAATCATGGCCAAAACCCAGGAGGTTCTGGATGATTCAGATTCAATATCCTTAAAATCTATACTGGATCTTTTGGATATTCGAGATCATTGGATTGAACGGCTTAAACAACTGGAAGCACAAAAGTCAGAACTGAATATGGACCCCTCAGATGTGAGGGAATCCAAGTTAGGGACGCAAATTTCAGCAATCGCTAAATCACTTGTTGTAACTGACGCACGACTATTTGATATTCTCCAGGTAAAAAAGATGAATGTTGTTAAAGAAATGGGAAAAATCGCCGATAACAGAGGTGAGGCGACAAATGCTATGAAGAATATACAACAACCGACCATCATAGATACGAGGAGTGTCTAAGGAGGGGATCATGTCGATCATAAAAAACATTGGGAATCTTCCGCCAGAATTTCGTAAGACTGAAAGAAATGAAAAACAGTCTGAAATCAGGCGGCCAGCTGATGTTAGTGTCAAAGCACCTGCTCAAGCAGAAAAGGTCCCAACCAACTCCACAGATCAGGTCAATGTTTCAGATTCTGCCAAAACCCTGTTTCAACGCGATGCCGAAATTCAAAAATTCACTGCTGAATTACCTAATGTCGATACGCTGAGCTCGGAAGAGAAGCGTGAAATTGAGGCTAAAATTGACAGTGGGTTTTATTCAACACCCGAAGTAACATCTTATGTTGCTGGAAAATTGGTTGATGAATCTCAACCCATGCAAAAGAGTATTTCCCCTGTTCGCATGCAGGAAGTGATTGAGAAGATTCGATCAAATGAGTACGATTCACAGGGTGTGCTAGATATAATAGCTGATAAGATAATCAAAGACTTAGAACGATAATTCCTCGCCGAATCATCACGTCTACGTTTTCTTCGATTTATCAATAACTGCTCTTACTCTACGGTTTAATTCCGTAGCAGTGAAGGGCTTTTTCATAAATTCAACATCTGGACTCAATTGTAACCCCTTTATTTCCGAATCCCGGGCGTACCCGCTGATGTATAAAAATTCAGGACGATTTGGTAAATACTCAACTCGCTTATAAAGTTCGGTTCCACTCATTTCTGGCATGATCAAATCAGTGATCACCAGATCAATCTGCTCCTCGCCATCACTCAATATATCCAGGGCAACTTTACCATTCTTGGCCATTTTTACTTTGTAACCAGAGGATTCCAGAATACTCTGCAAAATTGTCAGAACATCAATGTCATCCTCAACCAGAAGAATAGTTTCTCGACCGCGTTCAGCTTTTATCGGGTCTTCACTAAAACCCGTGACAGGTTTAACTTGATCCACATACGGAAAGTACACATCGAAAGTTGTACCTTCGCTTACCAAACTGTCGCAATGAATGAGGCCCTTGTGCTGTTTTACCAGGCCATAAACCATTGACAGTCCTAGACCGCTACCCTGACCAATATCCTTGGTGGTGAAGAAAGGGTCATACATTTGTTCAAGAATTTTCCCGTCCATTCCTGTTCCCATATCTTTGACAGATAGTTTAACAAAATATCCAGGGGAAAAATCAAATGAGGCGTTGATTGTATTCTCTTCAAGCTTAACAATATCAGTTGTGATGATAACGCTGCCACCCTCAGGCATTGCATCTTTTGCATTCACGCACAAGTTGGTCAGAATTTGTTGAATGGCAACCGGGTCGGCATTGATGGTACAGGGCTCAATGGTAGGAACCGTGTTGTAGTCGATGTGCTCAGGTAATACTCGACCTAGAAAGTCAGCTGCACTCAGAATAATATCGTTGAGGTCGATTTTTGTAAACGATAAAATATCTTTGCGGCTGAATGCTAACAGCTGGTGGACCAGCTTGGCTGCTTCCTGTGACTTTTCTTCGATCTGTTTGAAAAACCGGAAGGCGCGATGGTCTTCTTCGAGGACGCTATGGCCAAGACCTGCATAGCCGATGATACCAGTGAGGATGTTATTAAAATCGTGAGCTACACCCCCGGCCAGGAGACCAATAGCTTCCAGCTTCTGGGATTGTCGCAACTCTTCTTCCAGGAAGGTTCGTTCTGTTATATCCACCCCGATTACTTGAGTAGAAGGAACCCCTTTATATACAATGGGAAGGCAAAGGGCTTCTACATCAACCTTGTTTTTGTTGAGATCCAGAAATTGGGTCTGAACCAATTCCCGTTTTGTTGCCATTTCACGATCTTCCAGGCAATTCGTCATATTTAAATGTTCTTCTGGTAGAACATAGTTCGACATTGGGTTGCCAATGATATCATGTTGATTCTCGCCTCGAAGCAGGCTTACTGCAGCAGGATTCAGATAAGCAATTTTTTCCCCCACAACGATGAAGATGGCGAAAGGGGATAGATCTACCAGACTGCGATACCGCTCTTCGCTTTCACGCATGGCAGCATCGACTTCAGAGCGCATTGTGATATCCTGAATTGTAAAAGAGAGAATATCCTCACCCTGATATCGAATCCGATTCACCAATAGCTGGATGGGCAGACTGGTGCCATCACTTTTTTTGGCGTGGAGGTCGGCCGTATAATGTTCTCCACTGAACACACTTCTAACCATCATCTCAAAAATGGCAGGTTCGACTTTGGTGAAATCAATGAGTTCTATGTCTCGTTTTCCGATGAGATCCTTGCGTGAATATCCCAGCAAGTCTTCCGCAGCTCTATTAATTTCTAAAATTGTACCATTTCTACTAATAAGGATGGCACCATCTGGATGATCGTAGAAAAAAGATTTAAAGGTGGCAGCTGATGAATCCATTTAGTAGGGCTTTCTCACTGAAATTTATGTCGAAATGTTAAAGGTTGGAAATTATAAAATAATCCAAACTATACCATTGAATTTAAACCGTGAAATCAGGTGATGGGCGAATCAGGGTTTGGAAAAATACTAGGGGAGTTCAAAATCAGTATTCAAGCGTGCGGGTCACGGGGGAAAATATTTCCCTCGGACAGTGTTAATTCCTACCAGCATGGACGGTCAGTACAAGCCACAGAATTTATGATATATAGGTAATTTCAATATTAACAATGTTAAGGGGTGCGTATGCCTGTGAATTACACCTGGAAAAGGTGGTGGCATGGTTTCTGCGAAATGGAGGTGTCGCATGAGGCGGCTCCAAAGGAGAAATTGGAATTTCGGGATGAATGCAGTTAACCAACCGAGTATGGTGCTAACTCAAGAACAAAGACCTCTGATATATTGGGAGGTACTTTGTGTTTAGTCCTATCGGTCAAGGGGAGAACACGTTGAGCTTGAATTATTTTAAACGAATTAGAATAGAAAATCAAACCCATGAGAAATTGGATTCATGGGCATTGAGGCATCACTGCCACAATGCCCAATCACCGATTTTATCCGAGGATTAAGGGATATGCAACTTGCAGAATAATGCACAGCAGTATAAAGAGCGGATCAACTCCCTTATCGGTTTGCCAACGCTACCCACGATTGCGATGGAAATCCAAAACATTATGCGCGAGGACAAACTTTCGGTTGTTCAAACCGTCCCCATTATTGAACAGGATCCCTCGTTGGCATTGAAAATATTGAAGGTAGCTAATTCTGCATATTATGGAATGAAACAAAAGGTGAACTCCCTGCGACAGGCGGTGGTGATCATTGGGATGCGTGAACTGGCTGGTATCGTATTGGGATTTTCAGTGCTCAAATCACTCTCCACCTCGGACGATGAAACTTCACTTGATTGGAGGAAATTTTGGGAGCACAGCATAGCTGTTGGTCACATCGCTGAATTATTAAATGACGAATTAGGTACCCATTTCAACGAAAGTCCCTATTCATTGGGATTGCTACATGATATCGGACAATTGGTCATGTATCGTCTCGAGCCTTTGAAGTATGAGGAAGTATTCAAACTCAGTATGTCTGAGAATATCTCCATGATTCAGGCCGAAGCCCATGTTTTTGGAATTACCCACCAGCAGGCTGGTAAATGGATTGCAGAACGATGGGGCTTGAGTGAATTTGTTCAAGCCGTCAATGGCAATCATCACAATCTGGCAGGTATCGAAGATGATGAGTTGATGCTGGCGGCATCCCTGATTCAACTTTCAAACTATATAGCCAATCATATCCGTATGAATTTTGGGTATCGAAGATTGAGAATGGAAGATGATATTCCGGAAGCCTGGGAGCTGATCCAGGTGAGATCAGTGCGAGCACAGGCAACCAACTTTAATGATTTTCTCCTGGATCTGGACGAGCACTGGGGGGCGGTAAGAGCTATGGTCAAGTTGTTAAACATGTGAGATGATATGATATATTCTGGATTAGAAAAATACCATAAGCCAAAGAATATCAGTCTACAAGAGCGAACAGGTATGGAAAATTATTGCTTCGAACTCAATCTCGTGAATGCAGGAAGATAGCGCATGAATATGGTTCCAATGCATGCACATGAATACTATCTGGATCAGGTTAATTCGCTTACGCGTATTCCTTCTTTGCCGCTGATTGCCTCTGAATTGATGCAAGTGACCAGCGATGATAATTTATCAGTAAATCAGATTTTGCCGGTGATTGAAAAAGACCCACCTCTGGCCATGAAAGTACTCAGGATTGCCAATTCAGCCTACTATGGTCTGCATCGTAAGGTTGAATCCCTGAGACATGCGCTGGTCATCATAGGTATGCAAGAACTCAGCGATTTGTCACTGGGTTTTTCAGTTATAAAAACACTCTCTGATGCTGAAGATAATTTTGGTCTGGAATGGGACAACCTCTGGGAACACAGCGCTGCTGTGGGACATATCGGCCAGATGCTGCAGGAGAATCTGGGTATTCAGACCAATAGCAGCCCCTATGCTCTGGGCCTGTTGCACGATGTTGGAAAGATCATTCTTCATCGTCTTGAGCCGGTGAAATATATCGAAGTTGTCCAATATGCTCTGGCCAATGGAATCAGCACGCATGAAGCCGAAAACCATGTACTCGGCATTGATCATATGACAGTGGGTGCCTGGGTTGCCGACAAATGGCAACTACCTGTGTCAATTCATGATGCAATCAAATATCACCACGAACCCAACCATATCCAGGATCCAGAAAATCGAATTTCTACCGCCCTGGTGCAGTTGGCCAATATCGTAGCCAATTTACGCTCCATTAGTTTTGGCAAAAATTTTCAAAGGAGCATACTGAATGAAGAGAGTGGCTGGCAGATTTTGCAACAGGTATCTCTTAAAATAGCCGAGATGGATTTTGAACGATTTATCATGAGTATTGATGATGAAGTAGAGACCATCAAGGAAATGGTGCACCTCCTGGGTGGGCATAAGCAATGATAGCCGCACCCATAAATGGTAAAAAATTAAGCCCGGAGCTTTTTCTAAGGTTACGTGACTTTATCTATGATAAAAGTGGGATATTCTTCCCGGAAAATAAGCTATATCTGCTGGAAGGTCGCTTGCTCAATCGTCTTAATGACCTGGGAATGCAGAGTTTCAATGAATATGTGAATCATGTTATGGGCTATTCCAATCAGGCCGAAGAGTTAACCAGGATTTACAATCTAGTTACTATCAATGAGACCTATTTTTTCAGGTTTCCGCGGCAGTTGGAAGTATTTAGCAAAAACTTGTTACCCGATTTGCTCAAATCGAAAAGCCAGACCGCAAATAGTCGCATCAAAATCTGGAGCGCTGCAGCCTCATCCGGGGAAGAGCTATTCAGCTTGGCCATGTTGATTAAGGATGGTCTTGGGTCCCGTCTTGAAAACTGGGATATCAATTTAAAGGGAACTGATATTAGCAAAAGCATACTTGAGCATGCCAAAAAGGCTGAGTATGGGAACAACTCCTTCCGTGGATATGAAAATAAACAGTATAAGGAAAAATATTTTGAGTCCATCGGGGGACGTCTGAAGGTGAAAGATGATATTCGGGACATGGTTGAATTTGATTACCTGAATTTGAATGATGTTTCAGCGATCCGGCAGAACCGAAATCTTGACTTCATCTTTTGTCGCAACGTTTTGATTTATTTCGATAAGGAGATGAAGCAGCGCGTCATCGATGCTTTCTATGATCAATTGAACCGCGGTGGTTATTTGCTGTTGGGAGAGACAGAGTCATTACATGGTATAAACTCAAAATTTAAGGTGGAGCACTTTGCTGGTACCTTTGTGTATCAGAAGGCTTAGGGTGGAGAGAACCATGCTACAGGCAACTATGATTATACATAATGTTAAGATACGGAAAATTCTGCCGATAATAATGAGAACGATCATACGAAAAAGGAATGCCACAGGAAGCATTTCAAATATTGTATTATCTGAAACACAGGACTTCAAGGACTGGCATCCTGTGTTTTTAATGTGTTGATGACTTTGTAAAGTCGTTAAAGACAATAAATTAAAGGGAATAGGGAAAGGGCAATATAATGAGCGATATGAAAGTACTGTTCGTTGATGATTCACCCACCATGCGGAGAATCATTCAAAATTCATTGAACAAGATTGGTTATGATGATCTTGTCGGAGCTGAAAATGGAGTAGAGGCTTTAGAGAAACTTGAAGATGTTGAGGTCGATTTGATCATCACTGATTGGAATATGCCCGAAATGAATGGTGAGCAACTCGTGGTTAAACTTAGAGAAGATCCAAAATACAAAGATAAACCTATCCTTATGGTTACAACCAGAGGTATGAAAGAGGATGTAATCACTGCTGTCAAAATTGGTGTTAACGGCTATGTGGTGAAACCTTTTACACCAGAGGTTTTGAAGAAAAAAATTAATGACATTCTCAAATAAATCGGATTGAGGACACAAAAAATGAAAAACAACAATCAACTCGATGAAGTACTGAACCGAATTAACGATATGCGAGGATTCTTTAAATTTGGAGACGAAGTCATCCCATTTTTAGGTGATCTGTTTTCCTTCTTGAAGAATATCATGCCGCTTATGTCAGAGATGAACAATTCACTTCAGGATAGTGCTCACAAACTTCCCACGGCTTCAGACCGAATTGAAGACGTCAATAAAGCGACTGAATATGCTACGGTTGAAATCCTGGATGCCCTGGATAGAATATCGGCATCTCTGGAAAAACTTCCCGAGATGGAACAGGATACTCAGAGGCAAAGTATTGGTACTATGCATGATGAGGTAGCCAATATCGTAAACGCTTTGCAATTCCAGGATATTACTTCACAGAAACTGGAACACGCAAACAAAATTCTCGTTGCCATCTATGATAAATTCACCACACTTTTTGAATCCCTGGAGGAAGCAAAAATCTCTACTTCCATAGGTAGAAAAGTGCTTGAGGCAATCGAGGGAAGTGTAGATACCGAGAAAAGAGCTCAAGAACGTGAGAGTTTTGAAGAACAGACTGAAGATAATATTCATCATGAAGAAATCTCTCAGGATGATATCGATTCACTCTTTGGCTAGTTCCAATTGATAGGGATATTTAGATCATGACCACAAATGATGACTTTGAAGGTCTCGAGGAAAACGAGATATCATTCACAAAGCAGAAAAAGCGGCAACGCACTGGTGTAATAAAGAGTGGTCGCAATAAAGTGAAGGGTACCCTGCACCTTGAGCCTACGGATGAAACAGAGCATGGGATTGAATTCTTTCAACCAATCATGGAAGGAGAGCTCGTAGTTGGGGTAATCCATAAATGTTCCTGTGGTAAAATTTCTGAGTTAAGGTTCCAGTATTCCGATTAGCATAAATACAATAGTGAGATTATGACAATTTACCGGGCAGATAGCATCACAATTCACATCTCATCTGATGAAATGTCTGCCATGATATCAATTAGTTCCCGGGGAGAGGACTTCCCAACGCAACCGGCAATTTTAACTGCCCTTAATGAAGCTGGTGTGGTGGTGGGGATCGATACGAAAGTGTTAAGGGAAATCTCTAATAACATGGATCCTATTCATGAATTGGTAGTAGCCTATGGTCTAGAAGGGACGATCGAGGAACCAGATCAACTTGTTTGGGCTCTGGATATTGCGGATCAAAACCGTCCCAAGATCAATGTGGATGGAAAAGCTGATTTTAAGCGATTGCATCAGTTTAAAACGGTAAAAGCAGGTGATGAAATACTGACCCTTTTGCCAGGGACCAGGGGACAGGCTGGTTCAACTGTCACAGGCAAAACTCTTGAAACCCTGCCGAGCGTTGAGCGTATGGGTATGCCCCTGGGACGCAATACAAAGCTCTCGGATGACGGCCTTACACTTTACGCAGCCATAGATGGGGTTGCTACATTGAAGGACGGGGAAGTCATCGTTGACAATGTGTATCACATTCATGGTGATGTGGATTTCAGCACTGGAAATGTAAAATACCAGGGAACCGTAATGATTGATGGTGATGTACGGTCGGGTTTTCGCGTCGAAGCAAGTGATTCAATCTACATTCATGGAACTGTGGAAGCAGCAGAGATTTATTCCAAAAATGGCAGTGTAGTTATTCATAATGGCGTGCTGGGACGCAATCGGGCGAGAATTCTTGCTGGTGGTGATCTAAATTGTGGTTTTATGCAAGATGCTACCGCTAGTATTAAAAAAGATGTGATCATAAAACATTATGCCATCAACTCAAACATCACCTCAGGTGGTAAAATTGTACTAACTGAGAATGAAGGCCTAATCAGGGGTGGGAAATCTGTCGCGGAAAAGGGTATTGAATTACTGGTTGCAGGGTCTGAAAGGAACATTCTTACAGAGATGGTTCTTTCGCGAAGTGATATGGGTGAGGAACAATCCAGGCTCTGGAAAGCCAAAATTGAGATCGCTGAAGAGTATCAGAATCTGGACTCTCTGCAAAAGCGGTTGGAGTTTCTTGAATTGTTGCGTGAAAGATTGGGTAGTATTTCTGCTGAGAGAGAAAAGGAATTATCAAAACTACGTGGGGCGATAGCCGAATCCAGTAATCAACTGGATGCCCTGCGACAGAGGGCCGAGGAACTGGCACGAGAGTCAACTTCACAGTCCCCGGAAGTGGCCGTAAGGATTAGAGATAAATTGTATCGCAAGGTGACGGTTACTATCGGGCACAAAAAATACTTTAGTACATCTATGGAAGGTCGCGTAAATATCTACCGCAAAGGTGATGAACTTATCGTTGAGCCAAGGGTGTGAGACTGTGGGAGTATCTATGAAAAATAAGAACTTTTCCGTACTTGTAGTTGATGACGAAGAAATGATCGTGACCATATTGCTCAATTTTCTTGGTGAAAAGGGTTATCAGGTCACCGGATTGAATGATCCAGCTGAAGCGATTGAGCTGGTAAAAACGAAGACTTTTGATATCGTATTTACAGATTTAATGATGCCCGGTATTAATGGAATGGAGCTGGTCAAAGAGATTGCCAGTCAGGACAATGATACGCAGATCATCATTTTTACCGGTTATGCCTCGGTTGATTCTGCCATTGATGCGGTGCAACAGGGTGTTTATGATTATATAAAGAAACCCTTCCGTCTGGAAGATATTGACAAAATTTTAACACACGCTCTGGACAAACTCGTGTTAAAAAGAGAAAATGTAGCACTCCACCTGGAGGTAGAGGGAATGCTTTCTCAGATTACCATGCTTTATGACATCAGTAATATCATTTATCAGGTCAAAGAGAAACGATATGCAATGGAAATGTTGTTCGATACTATGGCAGAGAGTATGAACATTCATGCAGCCATGCTTTGTGAGCATTCAGGCGAAGACGCAGATTTCAAGGCCACCTACACTGGGAAAGATGCAAAATCTTTTAAGGATGTTTTCAAATTTTCAACAAATAGTAAGATCAATGACCTAACACTGTGTTCTGATGATCCCACAATCCTGGAGGATCCAGGTGATTCGATTAATCTGGAGGGGAGTCGTCTTGAATTACCTGAGACTTGCCGAAGAATAATTTTTATACCCATCAAGTATCAGGGTGAGCTGGAAGGATTCCTGGTTATCCTTGAGCACAAAGGGCACACATACTCCTTTAAGGATGAATTAACCTTGTTGAAAATCCTGGCCACTCAGATTGCTCCAATAATGGGATTAAGGAAAAAATCACCCAAAGGGATATCTACATCGAAGAAACTTGAACCGGCGCGGGCAATGCACAGCCTCATTAAAGCCGAACTGGCAATGAGTGACACCACAAATACACCGGTTAGCCTGGCTATGGCAAGACTCGTGGCTTCTGGGGCAGGTGTGGATGACTCAGAGTTTTCCCTGGTCAGGGAAGGCTGGCGAAATTTGGTGGCAACTCAGCTGGGACCAGATAAGCAGCTACACTGGGCAGGAATTGATACACTATTGATAATGGCTGTGGGGGGGAACCCTGTTGGGTTGGACCATCACCTCGCCAATGTTCGGCATGAGGTGGAAAACAGCAAATTCGGTGCTGAAACCAATGCCAAGATGAGTATGGCCTACTCAATTCAAACTTATCCCTTCGATGCAGACACTGCTAAAAAGATTTCAAACAAGCTGAGTTCGAGGTTATTCTATGATGCGAGTGAAATAAAATTTAGCAAGTGAGCGAATCTCTCATGAATACCGAAAAAAATCCATTATGCATTTTGCTTGTAGATGATGATAAAACGATTGTTGATATCTTCAAATACGGGTTATCTGGTCAGGGTTATGAAGTTCACACGGCATATAATGTGGCAGATGCACTTAAGGTTGCCAATTCAATAAAAATCGACTGCCTGCTATCTGACATTCAGCTTCCAGATCAGGATGGGATAACGCTAAACTCAATGATCAAAGAGATCTATCCCGATATCATCAGTATTCTTATGACTGGATATCCAGGGATCAGCAGTGCGATTAAGGGTCTGAGACAGAATATACACGATTACCTTATTAAGCCTTTTTCAGTGGAGCAGGTGATTGCATCAATCGAACGAGCAATTAACAATGACGAACTGAAGAAGGCCAATATAAATCATTTGAAAAGGATTGCCGAACTGGAAGATGAAATCAAAGAGTTGCATCAACGCCTGGAAGAAGGGGATTCAGGCGGAGCAGGAGAGAGCCAGGGTAGACTGAAAAAAACCGTCGATCATGCCCGCGCTCACAAATCATATCTGGAACAGCAGGGTCGCTTAAAGCAATAAAAACACGAGTTGTCAGCTTCACAATTGTAAAAGGTAACGTATGAAAAGAATTCTGGTAGTAGATGATGATCTCAGTTTAAGAACGATTTTGGATGAGACGCTTAGCACTGCAGGATTCAAAGTTAAGATTGCCAAAGATGGCAAATCAGCTTTGGATCTACTGGCTGACAATCAATTTGACCTGGTAATATCTGACCTCATGATGCCTGGAATGACTGGCGTTGAATTCATGGTAGAAGCCAAAAAAATTCACGAACATCTAGGTTTCCTCATCATCACGGCCTATGGGACCGTGGAAACCGCAGTGGATGCACTTCACAAGGGTGCCTTTGATTTTGTGACCAAGCCTTTCTCAATTTCACAAATAGAATCAAGAGTAAATCGCTATTTCGAATACCAAGACCTGAAAGCGGAAAACAAAGAGCTGAAACGCAAATTGTCAGATGATAGGAAACATACCAAACTCATTGGACAAAGCCCGGAAATGCTCAAGGTGTTTAACCAGATCAGCACGGTTGCACGCAGTGATGCTCCTGTTTTTATCCAGGGGGAAAGTGGTACTGGAAAAGAACTGATAGCACAATCCATCCATGATGGTTCAGATCGTTCAGATCGGCCCTTTTTGAAAATTAACTGTTCAGCAATTCCAGAATCATTATTTGAGAGCACTTTGTTTGGCCATGAGAAAGGTTCATTCACCAATGCCATCAAGATGCACAAGGGACTCTTTGAAGAAGCTGATAGCGGCACCCTGCTGTTGGATGAAATCAGTGAAATTCCAACTTCGATGCAGGCAAAACTTTTGCGTGTACTTCAGAACCGAACGATTACCCGCGTAGGCAATACGCAGGAACTGGATGTTGATGTGCGAGTGATTGCTACATCGAATCAAAATCTGGAAAAGTTGATTAAAGATGGCCACTTTCGGGCAGACCTCTATTATCGTCTAAATGTCTTCCCTATCGTTGTGCCCCCACTGAGACTGAGAAATACAGATATCCCTATTTTGGTGGATCATTTTCTTTCCAAATTCAAAGTTAAGTATCGCTTTGAGCATAAAGAGATAAGCAGCGATACGCTGAAATCTATTACAATGGCTGATTGGCCAGGGAATGTTCGTCAGCTGGAAAATATCATTGAACGTGCGGTTCTGTATTCTGGTGATGAAGAAAAAATCACCCAGGAACATTTTAATCTAGATTCAGAGCTTCTCACCGCTGATGACACATCCAGCATCAAAACAGTCACAACCATTGCTGATATGGAAAAGCAAATGATCCATAATGCGCTGAAACGAACTGCCAATAACCGTACACAGGCTGCCGATCTGCTAGGAATAAGTGTTCGGACATTGCGCAACAAGTTGCACCTCTATGATGAAATGGGTCAGGATATGCTCAAACTCGACTAAGCTTATACGACTACATTGCACTTCAATTAAAGCCCCGGTTTTTACCGGGGCTTTTTAGTTATCCACCCTCATGCAATTCGGTTTCACAGCCCTGAACTATTTGGCCTGCCTTTGGAAATATTTTCCGCACCCGGTCAAAATTGTCAAGGCCTAATTCTGCTCATCGAAACAGATTAAATCCTGTTTAAAAAGTCGTAAGTATATGAAAAATAAAGAATAGAGTAGGTTCTATGTCCATTCGCATACCCACGAATTCACAATGAAAAAGTGGTGGCATAGCAATTGAATAAATAGGGGCCAACATGGATGCGAAAATACTAAACTCGAACTACTCAAACCTGCTCAAGAAGGCTGTAAAAGTCTATGACAAACAGCATGAGGCCATTGCCAAGAATATTGCCAATTCCAACACTGATGGATACAAAAGAATCAATACAGATTTTTCAGCACAGCTAAAGACAGCAGTTCAGAACTCAGGTGTGAAGACCAGTCGCGATAAACATATCCAGCATTCCAATTACTCAGGAACCTCCATAACTGGTGATTCACCCAATCCTGAGGGTCAGATTGACATTGCCCGGGAGATGACAGATCTCAGCGTAAATCAGATTCGTCATGAACTAGTGACCCGTGCATTGCAGAGATATTATTCCGGTGTTAGTTCAGCCATCACCGGTAGGAACAGGTAGGGAGCCTAAGCATGGATACTCAGGGGATTTTCTCAGCGCTCAAACAGACCTATGGTGGGATTTCATCACAAATGAAACGCCTTGAAGTTATTTCAGAGAATATCGCTAATGCTGAAGCGCTTCCAGACAAGGGTGGCAAACTGTATCAGAGAAAAGTTGCCCTTCTGAAGGACACTGCCAAAAATGGTAGTGGGAGCTTTGGCTCTCAGTTGTCCTTAAAACTCAATCGATCCAGTGATAAGCATTTGAGTATGGGTGGATCTCCCTCAACAACAGGCTCTCCCAATGCAACTGGCGCTGACCGGTATAATATTGTTGAAGTAGAAGGTGAGAAGGTCATGCATGATCCCACTCACCCTCGTGCTGATGAAAATGGTTATGTGAAAATGCCAAATGTGAATGTTATTGAGGAAATGGTCGATCTCATGGCTACGAATCGTGCCTACGAAGCAAATATTACCGTAATGAATACAACCAAGACTATGGCCAAAAGGACCTTTGAGATCTAAGTATGGATATTAGAGTTCAAAATAACCCGGGATTATTGCAAGCCGATCGCCTGTATCAACAGCAACGCTCGCAGCAGACAGCCACACCTTCCAAGGATGAACCAAATTTCCTTCAGACCCTTATGGATAAAGAAGAGCAATTACAGGTCAGTCCATCACGCGAAGCTGTATTGTCACTTCCTGAGCAGGCCACATTGCATGTCCTTTTTGGAAGTGAAAAACCGGATGACTCGGGTTTTTATGGTAGAAACAACGCATCGCAAATTTACAAGGGACATCTTTTAGATGTCGCAGGCTAGAGGTTATTATGACACAAATACATGATTTAATCCAATCCATCCAGGGTCCCCAGCAGACAAAAAAAACAAACCCCACTCAATCTGAGGGAGCTACAGTTTCAAATAAGTCTTTTGGTGACACCATGAGTGATTTTCTCAATGTAGTCAACTCTAACAGTATTGAAGCTGGTAAGCAAGTTACAGATGTTGTCCAGGGTAATTCAGATAGCCTTGCCCAGGCTATGATTAGCATGGAAGAATCCAAAATGAGTTTTCAACTCATGCTTGAAATAAGAACAAAATTATTGGAATCCTATCAAGAGATATCAAGGATGCAGGTCTAAGACCTCAGGAGAATATGTAAATGAGTCAACTCCTAACCATACTGGGAAATATTTTGAAACGCTACAGTCCGGCACAGCGGGTTGTGTTGACGGTTGTATTCCTCTTGTTGTTATCAGTTACAGTATCATTGGTACTGTGGGCAAATCGACCAGAGTATGTAATTCTGTATTCAGATATTGATGCGAAAAATGCCAGTAAAATCATCACTGATCTCCAGGGGAGCAAAGTCAGATATGAGATTGAGGATGGTGGCTCAACCATTCTGGTTCCCAAGGAAGTTGCCTCTGAATTACGTCTCAGGTTTGTAGAGTCAGGGTATGTGGGACAGACTGTCTCGGGGTATGAGTTATTTGATGATCAAAAACTGGGTATGACCAGTTTTATGCAACAGCTCAACATGCGCCGTGCACTTGAAGGCGAATTGACAAAAACGATCAATCAATTCCCTGGTGTGGATAGAAGTCGCGTCCATCTGGTAATGCCTGAAGGGAAACTTTTTGAAAAAGGGGAGGCTGCTTCCGCTTCCATCGTTGTCAGCCTGACACCCGGTCGTTACATCGGTGAAAATCAGATCAAGGGTATTGCGGCTTTGGTAGCCAACAGTGTTGAAGGTTTAAACGCCGATGCGGTGGTAGTTGTAGACACTGATGGGAATCTACTCTCTGATGGTCAGAATGAAGAAGTTGCCATGGGCGCGTCGAATAGCCAGTGGGATATGAGACACTCAGTTGAACGCAAAGTTGAATCCAAAGTACAGCACCTGCTGGAAGGCATCGTCGGTCCCCAGAACTCCATGGTTGAAGTATCTGTGGAAATGAATTTTGAGCAATTGGATCGCACACAGGAGCTATTTGATCCTGAGAATGTGGTTGTGGTAAGTGAAGAACGTCATGCCGAATCATCTACCAACATAGACACGACCAACAACATTAATACCTCTCATGAGAATGAAAATGTTGTCACCAACTATGAATTGAATCGCACGGTTGAACATTTTGTAGCCAACACGGGTGTTGTAACCAAACAAACAGTGGCAGTCCTCGTGAATGGCAGTTACCGAGACATAGAAAATGCTGACGGTGAAACTGTACGAGAGTACATCCCCAGGAGCAAACAGGACATCAACCAGATTGTCGCATTGGTTAAAAGTGCTGTCGGCTTTTCTGAGGAGCGTGGGGATGTAGTGGAAGTCCAGAATATCAAATTCGACAAAAGCATGGTTGAAGAAGATAAAGAATATTTTGAAGCAGCCGCTAAGCAGGAAATGCAAGCCAGTTTGATCAACAAAGGATTGATGGTGCTCGGAATTCTGGTCGCCTTTTTTGTAGTACGCGGTTTACTCAAGTCTGTGGGCAACGATATGGCACTACCTGTATTAGCAGGTGGTGCTGGTCCAACTGGCACATTGATGCCGGGTAGCCAGGCAACAACTGTGGACGGTTTACCCCAGGGCCAAACTGTTCCGGGTGTGGGACCCGGTGTATCAGCTCCCTTCATACCAGAGCCTGATATGGATTCTGATGCATTTATCGCCAAGCTTTCCCCGGAAGCCAGAGCAAAACTACAAGCTAAAGACAAGATGACTGAAGAGGTGGTGGATTACTCTAAGGATAATCCTGAAGATACAGCCAAGCTGCTCCGGACCTGGATGACTCCGCAGCAGGGAGCCAGATAAAATGCCAAAAATTAAAGGGACAGCACCCGAGGCTGAAGAGATCAAACTAAAAAATATTCAGAAGGCTGCTCTGGTCCTTATCGCAATGGGTGTATCTAACGCCGCTGCGGTCATGAAAAACCTCAGTGATAAAGAGATCGAAAAAGTATCGATTGAAATTGCTCTGCTCCAAAATGTCCCTGCAGAAATCCTCTCAGAAGTAATCGAAGAATTTTATCAATTAATGCAGGCCAATCAGTTCATCGTACAAGGCGGGTTGGGTTATGCGCGAAACGTCCTGGAATCAGCCTACGGACACAAAAAAGCTGAAGAAATTCTGGCCCGAGTGGAAGCAACGACTGAAGTGAGTGCTTTTTACCTGCTACAGACCGTGGATGACAAACAATTATTGAACTTTTTACAGAACGAACATCCCCAGACTGCTGCGCTGATTCTGGCAAATTTAAAGGCAGCTCAGGCGGCCAGTATCATGTCTGAGTTGCCACAGGAAAATCAGAGTGAAATAGCCTTCCGTCTGGCGACTATGGAGAAAACCTCTCCTGAGCTGATTGAAGAAATTGAAAATGTTTTGAGAGAGCAAATAGGAACTGTATTCGGGGGAGACCTGAGTACCACTGGTGGGGCTGAAGCCGTCGCTGATATCTTGAATTCTGCATCGAGATCTGCTGAGAAAAATATTCTCGATGCATTTAAAGAGCGCGATGCGGATTTATTTGACGAAATCGCCAGCCTCATGTTCCTTTTTGAGGATGTGAACAGTCTGCCTGATTCCGCAGTGCAGAATATTGTGAAGAATATTGACTCCAATACCATGGCTCTGGCACTCAAGGCTACCAGTGAAGATCTGAAAGAAAAGATTTTCCGGAATATGTCAGAACGTGCTGCTGACATGCTCAAAGATGAGCTGCAGTATCTGGGGCCAGTTCGTGTACGGGACGTAGAGAATGCGCAGAAGGAAATTCTCGATGTTGTCCGTCAGCTTGAAGCTGATGGTGAAATCACAATCAGTCGCGGTGAAGAAGAAGAGGTTATCGACTAATGGATGTCATGGTTCTAAAACGTCACCTCAAAGGTGTCCAGCCCTTTAACTCTTCGGATATGGAGATGACTCCTGAGCAGAACGAAATGGAGATGAATCTCATACTGGGGGGAGACCTGGATGGAGAGAGCCGTGATCGAGAGCTAAAAGCACATGTAGACCGCATCAAAATATTAGAAATTGAATTACAGAGATCCAGGGCCGAAGCCTACCAGGCTGGTTATGACGAGGGTCAGAAAATCACCCTGGGCGAAGCCCAGAAGCAATTCTCTCAGATGACTCAGGAATTTACCCAGAACCTGCATTCCCTGCATGCTGATTTCACCGAAACCATCGATCATCTCACGGAACCCATAATTAAGCTATCCATGGGTGCTGCAGAAAAATTGATCGAACGGGAACTTAATCAGGGTGATGTAGCGAAGGAAATTTTGCTCACTCAGGTGAAACGTGTATTGAATGAAACAATTTCTCAGACCAGAGCCACTGTTCATGTAAATACATCCCAACTGGAATGGATCACTGGCACGAATATTCTTAATTCTTTGAATCTTCCCAAAAATTCAAATTTACGCTTCATTCCAAATCCAACCATCAAACCAGGTGAGTGCAAACTCGAAACTGAAGATTTTTTAGTGGATAGTACTATTCATGCCCAACTGGAAAACCTCGCAAAAGTATTAAAAGAGTCCGATGCGTCAGATTATCAGCAAATTTAACGACTACTCAGAATTGCTTCAAGCAAGCATTTCCATCCGCCTGGACGGGAAGGTCTCCAATGTTGTTGGTCTGGTTATCGAGGCTTCATTGCCGAATGCCACCATGGGCGAACTCTGCCAGATCCATACGCGTAACGGTGAAGTGATCCGGGCTGAAATCGTTGGATTTAAAGGCGAAAAAGTATTACTCATGCCGCTGGATCAAACCGTTGGGATTGCACCTGGAAGTAGGGTGGAAAGAAGTCCTAAACCACTTACCGTGGAAGTGGGACCCGAGTTACTCGGCCGTGTAATTGATGGTCTGGGCAATCCTCTGGATGGAAAAGGACCCATCTTCGCTGATATCAAGCAACCTGTCTATAACGATCCACCAAATCCACTCACCCGCGAAAGGATTTCCGAAATCCTGCCTACAGGTATTCGCAGTATTGATGGTCTGGTAACCATCGGCCGTGGACAACGTGTGGGTATCTTTGCCGGATCTGGTGTAGGAAAGAGTGTGCTGTTGGGAATGATTGCCCGCTATACCGAAGCGGAAGTAAATGTCATTGCCCTCATCGGCGAGCGCGGACGTGAAGTACGTGAATTTATTGAACGTGATCTTGGTCCAGAAGGACTCAAAAGGTCGGTTGTCATAGTTGCAACCTCTGATCAAGCTGCAATGGTGAGAGTCAAGGGTGCACTCATCGCTACAGCAATTGCTGAATATTTTAGGGATGCAGGCCAACACGTCATGTTGCTTATGGATTCACTGAGTCGAGTGGCCATGGCCCAGAGAGAAATTGGTCTTGCTGTTGGTGAACCACCAACCACAAAAGGGTATACACCTTCTGTCTTCGCCCTGTTGCCTCGTCTCCTGGAACGAGCTGGAACCTCAATGGGTGGCAGTATCACCGGTTTGTATACGGTATTGGTCGAGGGTGATGACATGGATGAACCTATCAGTGATGCCTCACGGGCGATCCTGGATGGTCACATTGTCCTTTCCAGACGCCTGGCTGCCCGCGGACAATATCCTGCCATCGATGTAAATGAAAGCATCAGTCGTTTGAGAACTGAAGTTGTAAAGGATGATCAGCGCAATCAGTCACAAACAATTCTGGAAATGTTGGCAGATTATCGTGAGTCCGAAGATATGATCAATATCGGTGCTTATGTGGGAGGTAGTAATCCCAAAGTAGATCTGGCTATTGAAAAAATTGATGCCATTAAATCATTCCTGAAGCAGGATATGCGCGATTCAGCTCCTTTTGAAGATACCATCGCCAAGATGGATGAGCTCATCGGCGGTGTTGCATGACAAAAGCTTTTAATTTCTCTCTGCAAAAAGTTCTGGATGTGCGGACAATGGCCGAAGATACCCAGGCCATCGAGCTCCAGAAAGCCCAGGCTAAAACCGAGCGACAAAAATTGAACCTGGCCTCCACTGAAGCAGAAAAAGATTCCATTGTTAACAGTACTCAGGCGGATTCTGGCAATGAAAGTCTTTCACTCCACGATTTAAACAGTCGCATGGCTTATGTGGATCAATTGACAGACAAAATTGAGCAACAGGGTGAAGCTGTGAAAAAGAGTCAGGAAGAATCCGAAGCACAACGAATTGCTTTTGTGAAAGCCTCCAAAGAAAAAATGGTACTGGAAAAACTTAAAGAGCAACACAAAGATGCCTTCAAGAAAAAAGCAAATCAGGAACAGGTGAAGGTTGAGAGTGAAGTAGCCTCTCGGGTTGCTCAGAATGGAAGTGATTCGTGAAACAGGTAATTGTCTGGTCACTCATTTTTTTGGTTCTGTTTGTGGTCTTGATTGGATTGGCTTTTGTGGGTTTGACCTACATGACACCCAGTCCTGAAGAGTTGAAAGCGGCCAAGCTTGCCAATCAAAAGCAAGCTGCCAAACAAGTCAGCGAGCCTGTGAAAGTGTACTCAGAAGTGAGTACGGATTCAACCAGAACTGTCCCAAAAAAGAAAGCACCAAAGATGACCCCAGTGGATTCCTTGCAAAGCATCGTGAATCAGTTGACTGGAGATTTGTTCTTCACCCGTGTGACAGTGGATAGCCTGAATGAACAATTGGGACAGAAAGAAGAATTGATTGAAGGTTACAACAGTCAAATAGAAGCACTGGAAAAAAGTGTACAGACATTGAAAGATAAAAAGGTTTCTCTCAGGGATCTGGCCAAAACTTATGAAACTATGAAGGTTTCTGAAATCAGACCCATTCTGGAGAAGGTTGATGATGAAACCATCATGGCCTTATACAGACACATGGGTAGTCGCACTAAGAAAAATTTAATTCAAGCGCTCAGCGGAGTCCGGGCAGCTCAAATAACCAAGAAACTTGCGGGGTCATGATTATGACTGACAAAATTCAAACCATTGAGAGTATTGGTGCCAAAACGGAAAAGCCTACTACGCTTGGAAAAGTTAAAAATGAGGGTGAGTTCCCCTTTGATAATATTCTGAAACCAGGAAACATTGAGGAGCCCCTATTAAAAGTTTCAACCAAAGTAAATCAGCTAAATATGTTTCAAAATCGCCATCGCACAAACGATGGTAAAAAAATTCCACTGAAGGCCAAGGAAATTCTTGATACATCTAAATTGAAACAAAAAAGCACAGCAGAAGCTGCTGCTAAATCAGATCAGGACCAGACATCTGTCAAAAGCTTGAAGGATGATGATCAGCACCAAACATCTGTCAAAAGTTTGAAAAATAATGATCAGGACCCGGCATCTATCAAACACTTGAAGAATATGGATCCAGAGCGAGTATCTGCAAAAAGTTTGAAGCATGCGAATCAGGAGTCAGACAAAACTGCACAGGGAGACAGGACCCCTGCTAGGGATATCCCAGTTGAGAAAGTGGTCGTAAGGGCTAAAGCACCTGAACTTTCCGATAGCATTGAAATTCCAGTACCGGCAGCTGTCGCTCAAGGTGATAGCAACCCCAAGGATCTTAAAGCAATACCTGAATTAAATGCAAGTTCTGGAGTCCCGATCGGTGATGGAAAAGTTGTCAAGCCGGAAGCTGTGAAGTCAGTTAAGGTACCAGCACAGCAAAACGTTAAGATCTCTGCTGATCAGAACCCTGTAGTTCGCGAAAACCAGAGCAAACCAAAACATACAGCAGAAACCTTGGTGAATGCATCTAAAGTGCAGGAAACACCAGCAAAGGATACGCATGTTTCAAGTGGCACCAATCCCGCAAAAGTAGTTGAGCATGAAGCTCAGGTAGCCGCGCCCCAGAAATCGCCCGGTAACATTGCCCAGGAGACACCCCCAGCAGCAGTGGCACAACCCAAAATAGTAAAACGATCAAACCAAAGCCCTGAACCTGTGGGAACTGATTCTGAAGGTAAAACCCAAGTTCTCAAAAATGATGTTCAGGCAAGACACCCACAACCAACTGCAGCATCTAGCGTTGAGCAACCTGAGATCAAAGCGAAGCAGCCTGAATCTGCACCCCTTCCCGTCAGGGAAAGTCAGCCTGTCAGAAAACCAGAATCATCCCCAGCACCTGCTGAAAATCAGAGACCTGTGAAATCCCGGGAGGCAGTTCCCGCTGAAGTGAAACATTTGAGAAATGCTGTAGGGGAGAATGTCCGCGCGTCTAGCGAAAATCAACAAGAATTAAAGCAGCATGAGAGGGTCACACCACAAAAGGATATCAAAGTTCAATATCCAGCTGAAAAACCAGTAGAAGCTATTCAGCGCCAGGAGAATCCAGTATTGGCTCAGCGTCAGGAACAACAAGTAGCTATACCCCAACCAGAGAAACCAGCGACCAGGCAGACGAGCCCGGAAGTTATTGCAGCCACAAATAAACCTAATCTCATGAGCAAATTGACACGCAAAGTTGCGCCAGAGAAAACTGCGGAACTAAGAACAGCACGTTCTCAAACTGCTCAAAATAAACCCCAGACACCCCACCTTGTGGAGGCAGCAGTATCTAGGACAGAGCAAATCAAAATCCCCAAAGCGGAAACTATTCAGGAACCTGGAACTCCTGTGATTGAACAGGAAGCAAGTCCATCTATTGAGTCCACAACAAATCGTAGTATTGATACTCCAGTAGTGGCTCAAGCCACTCAGCCACAAAACACACAAACTCGTGATAAGAGGCCTCTGGTAAAAACCAGGGTAACTGCATCCAAACGTAGTTCAGTAGCTCAGCATCTCAACTCACGTAGATCTAATCAGATGAAAGCCTCCTATGGAACTGAATCAGCTGCTGAAAATGTGCACGCGGAATCAGTAGAAAATCCCTCTGATGTACTCAAACAGCAGTTGCGTGATAGAATTGAAGTACTCAAGAAAGCCCAGGATTCCGTTGCACAACCTCAGGAACAACAACCTGTCCAGAATATGCACCGTGGGCTATCCATGCGGGCTACTCCAGAGATGGGACCAATGCAGGGCAACACATCTACAATACCTCATCCGCGGGCCAATGCACCGCTGTTTGCCCGAAGTTTTGCTGCTGAGATGATTGACAAAATTCGTGAAATGAGTTTTGAAAAAACTGCAGATGGAATTGCCAATAAAGCCAGCTTTGTTGTTGATGGAGGTCCAATGGGTGAAATGGATATTGAGTTTCACCAGGAAGCTACCCGCGAACAAATAACCATTTTTGTTGAAAATGATCTCGCTAAAAGTGAATTACAGCGTGTAATGCCTCATATCGAAGACAATATGAATCAGCGCGGATTGAACTTTTCTAATGTGGATGTGGAAGTCAAAGACAACCACAAAAATAGTGAATCCATGGGCGATGAAAACTCTCAACATTCAGATTCAAATGAAAAAGCAGCACCACCAGAACAGATGGTGACTGAAGATAACCAAGCAAACACTAACCGTAACTACGGCTACAACACGATGGAAGTGTTAGCCTAATGAAAGAAAGGAGGTAGCCATGACTGAGATTGCAGGTCTCACCAGAGGAGGCGGTAGTGAAATGTTTGATGCCGTCAATACCGATATCGGTGGAGTGTCCCAGCAGGATTTTTTACAACTGCTCATCACACAGATGAAGCATCAGGATCCTATGGAGCCACAGGATAGTCAACAATTTGCAGCTCAGTTGGCACAATTCACTCAACTCGAAGAACTTCAGAAATTAAACAGTACATCCTCACAGGGTGTCGAGACCAACCTCATGCTGGCTCAGACCATTAATAACACGATGGCAGCTACCATGGTAGGGAAAGAGGTTAAAGCAATCGGTAACAAGGTTGTCCTCGAACATGGTGTCGATCCTCAGATCAGCTTCCAGACGGGTGCTTTTGCAGATGATGTGGAAATCACCATCAGGGATGCTGCTGGACAGGTTGTAGATACTATCGGAATGCAATCCGTATCCAAAGGCGATCATACGATCACCTGGGATGGGGAAGGCCATAACGGTACACTTCCACCTGGTGATTACACCTTCTCACTCACTGCCTCAAATGTAGCAGGGGATGAGATCGCCACAGATACGATCACAATGGGTCTTATCGAGGCAGTCAGGTATGGAAAATCGGGAGCTATTTTTGTTGTGAATGGAGATGAAATTCCCTTCTCAATGGTAATGGAGCTCGGTGTGTTTAACTCAGAAGAAATTACTCCGAGTGAACCTGAGGACGGAGGCTAAAATATGAAATTAGCTGAACTCCAGATTAGACAGGGTGGACTGCCACTCAGACCGGATCAGGTACAGGGACCAAAACGGCATCCTGCCACACCGCCGTCGGGTCAAATTCAGGATGGTCAGAAATCATTTCAGGACATTCTGAACTCAAAGGTAAACGAACAACCACAACTGAAATTCAGTGCACATGCTATGAAACGCATGTCAGAACGATCCATGCAGCCCTCACAGGTAGAGCTGGATCGATTGAATCAAGGTTTTGAAAAGGCTCGTGAAAAAGGAGCACAGTCATCATTAATCCTGGTGGATGAGATGGCTTATGTGGTGAGTGTCAAAAATCAGACTGTGATCACCGCATTGGACAAAAATGCCGCACAGGGGAACGTATTCTCCAATATCGACAGTGTGGCTATTGTATAACTAATTGGGTTGGACCCTAACGGGAAACCCGCGATCCGCCGAATGACAGACGTGGATCAGGAAAGGAACAAATGAGTCAAGCATTATCGTCAGCACTAGCTGGTTTACAGGGACAAATGAGAACGATGGAACTTCTGGGAAGTAACATCGCCAATATCAATACTGTAGGTTACAAAAGTAGTCGTATG
The DNA here is from genome assembly GCA_016844955.1 of Fidelibacterota bacterium. Classification (GTDB taxonomy): domain Bacteria; phylum Fidelibacterota; class UBA8477; order UBA8477; family JABMPR01; genus JABMPR01. The sequence goes on from JAERTH010000173.1 coordinate 27,859, forward strand.
ACCTTCCTGGAAGCTTTAGGACAGGTTATCGATGTTGAATATACACCTTTTAAGCAGGGTGATCTGGAAGCCACAGGTTTTCAGACTGATCTGGCCATTCGTGGCGAAAGCTTTTTTGTTGTAGATACCCAGGAAGACGATCGCTATTACACACGCGCTGGAGCTTTTTTCTTCGATGAAGAAGGTGCCCTCGTGAACAGTAGTGGTTACACCGTTCAGGGGTGGATGTCTAATATCAATGGCGATGAAGAAGTACAGACCCTCGCCAATCTTGAAGACGTTAGTCTGGACAGTAATTTAAAAGCTGAGGCTTTGCCCTCACAAAACCTATGGTTGTCTGGAAACCTTTCATCAGGTCTCGTGCCCACTGCTCAGATATGGAGAGCTGGTTTTCCTTTTACTGAAGAAGGTGGTGTCACGCCTGCGACAGTAGCTACGGAATTGAACGACCTCGATGAAACCAGTGATTTGGATACCCTGCAAGATGGTGATGAAATTGTTCTGAATGGTACTGATAAAGATGGTGCTCCGGTGAGTACCACCTTTACCTATGGTGTAGCCAATGATGGAACCACGCTTGGTGATCTGGTCACAATTATCAACGACGTCACCGATGGCTGGGGTGCTTTTGCTACAGCAAATATTGTTGAAGGAAAAATCCAACTAGAGGATAACGTTCCTGGAGATAGTGAGACATCCATCAACATGTATGCAGAACCAGGCAATGCCGGTGCCATCTCAATCCCATATTTCGAAGAGACGTCAGAGGGTTTCACTGGTCGTGTTTCTACATCAGCAGTTATCTATGATACACTGGGTGAAAGTCACAACCTGGTGTTCGAGTTCACCAAGACAGAAATACCCGGAGAGTGGACATGGAGTGTTACTCCTTCTGGCGATGAAGTCATCCATGCAGACAACTCCACTGGATCTATTTATTTTAATGATGTGGGTCAAGTAACCTCATTTGTATACGACAATGGATATAGTCGCATTGAGATGGAACCGGTTAACGGTGGTGCAAATGTGCTATTACAGGTTCATGTTAGTGGATCTGAGAATTTTACAGGTATCACTCAGTTCAATTCCAGTTCGTCCTTGGCAGTCAGGAAACATGATGGTCGTGCAACTGGTGAATTGACCGGTTATGAGATTGAGGAAGACGGTGCCATCATGGGTAGTTTCAGCAATGGTGTCAGTCTAAAGCTGGCTCAGATTGCTGTAGGTGAATTTACTGATCCAAGTGCTTTGAATAAAGTCAGTGGTAGTAACTTCATCGAAACCATTAAGAGTGGTGACGTTCATATTGGAAAAGCAGATACCTTTGGTTCAACAATTGAACAGGGGTATTTAGAGTTATCCAATGTTGATATTGCGGAACAGTTCTCCCAGATCATTGAAGCTCAGCGAGCATTCCAGGCATCTGCCCGTGTGCTTTCAACGCTGAACCAGGTGATCCAGGAATCAACCAAGTTAGGTCTCTAGGACTAGCTAATTTGACAACGTTTTAATGGTACTGAGGGTGGTTTCGATATGAAACCGGAACCACCCTCCACCTGTTACGAAAACATGAAAGGTGTAGGCTAGATGGATCTGGCAACGATACTCGGGATAGTTATAGGATTTGGACTGGTTGTTTTCACTATCCTTTCAGGTAGTGGCAGCGCAGCGATTTTCGTTCATATACCATCCCTGGCAGTTGTTTTTGGTGGAGCGGTAGCAGCCACGCTGGTACACACACCATTAGGTGAAGTCATCAGCGCTATGAAGGTAGTTGGAAATGCCTTTAAGGTCGAGCCAGCCAAAGAACCTGAAATCATTGAACAATTCGTTGACCTCGCCAAGAAAGCCAGACGGGAAGGTATCCTGGCCATTGATCGTGAACTTGCTAACATTGAAGATGACTTCATGCGATCCGGGCTGGAAATGGCGGTTGATGGTTCAGAACCTGAAACCATCCGCGCTGTACTCGAAACTGAGCTGCAATACCTGATTGAAAGACACAAACGTGGTAAACAGATTTTTTCCTCCCTTGGAATGTACGCCCCAGCCTTCGGTATGATCGGAACCCTCATTGGGTTGATTGCCATGCTGCAGAATCTGGATGATCCATCAAATATTGGTGGTGGAATGGCTGTAGCTTTGATTACAACCTTTTATGGTTCCCTGCTGGCAAACCTGATTTTTCTGCCATTGGCCGGAAAACTCCAGAATCGTTCTGATGAAGAGATCACCCGCAAGGAAATGATCATTGAAGGCGTTTTGGCCATTCAGTATGGTGAGCATCCCAAGAACATTCATAGAAAGCTTTTGAACTTCATCGCACCGAAGAATCGTCCCGAAGAGGAAGAAGAATAGCCCAATGAAGAAGAAGATCGAAGAGGCCAGTGACGAGCCAACCGCTCCGTTTTGGATGACCACCTATGGTGATATGGTCACCCTGCTGTTAACCTTCTTTATTCTTATGATTTCATTTGCCAATATGGACGAGCGTAAATGGGCTATGGCAGCCAAATCCCTACAGGGGGCTTTGGGTGTTATGGAACAGTACAAAGTTGAAATGCAGATGATGAAGGAGACTCCCGGTGGGGAAGATGACATGCTCATTCGTAGCGATGTCATGGAGCGATTGAGAGAATTCGAAGAGCAAATGGCTGAACAGATCGATGAAGGTGATATCACTGTGGAGTCCATCAAGAATGGACTCCTGATCCAGATGGGGAGCAAGTTGTTGTTCAATTCTGGTGAGGCAACGCTAAAACCGGAATCATATGAAATTATGAAGCTGGTTGGTAAGACAGTAAAGGATCATGCTGCAGAAATCGTGATTTCAGGTCATACGGACAATGTGCCCATTAATTCACGGCAATTTCCTTCCAATTGGGAACTGTCAGGTGCCAGAGCTTTGAGCGTAGTGAATTACCTGATTGCCAATGCAGATATTCCGCCCAAAATTTTGGCGGCTACCGCTTATGGTGAACATCGACCCATCGTACCAAATGATACACCGGCGGATCGGAAAATTAATCGCCGGGTTGAGTTCGCAGTAACCTGGTTAATCCCGGAGTTTGCATACTAGCAATACTTCCTTAAATCTTTGATAAACGCTCCTGCTGGGGCGTTTTTTTTTTGCCCAGGATTCCCCCCAAATTATTAAAATTTTCCCAAAACGAATTCAGGGAAAATTATCATTGATTCAGGAAAAAATTTCCTCAAAAGTCGAATTAAGGGTTTCTGGAAGTTTTTGATCCTTACAATATTTTCCCGAATTAGACTGAAAAAGTAGCACAAAACTTCTCTTGATCTAATCGTTTGATTTTTATTACATAACATTTCCGCTAAGGCTGGTAACTCACTGTAAATCAGTGTGATATAGCTACCATCCCAGGGTAAAAATATTTGACCTAAAGCTATGGGTACTTGTCGGTACCTTTAATTGCAGCATGGTATGAATCGAAATTTCCTTAATCCGCTGTATTTAGACCCCTAAAACGGGATCTTATAAAAGGGGAAAAATATTCGTGGCATATTATTTGGAAAAAGAAGGCCATGATTATGAAGAATCAACCTAATGAAAATGCTGTGTGCCCTCGAAATATCACGAGGATTGACTAAAGGAGTACCCATGGCGGAAGACCAAACAATTGATGTTGACCAGGAAGAATACGAAGATGAAGCGGGAGGTTTGCCACCAGTCGTAAAGATTTTAATAATAGTTATTGTTCTGATCATTTTATCTGTCGGCGCTTTCTTCGTATCAAAAACATTTTTACTGCCTAAATACCAGGCCTACAAAGAAGCCAAGGAACTTGCAGCCATTGAAGCTGAAAAGAATGCTGTTCCCACGATGGGGCTCATTCACATAATTGACAATATCACCGTCAATACGCTGGGATCGGGTGGAAGACGTTATGTAATTGCTGAAGTCGCACTGGAAGTACAAGATCAACTGATAATTGATGAGATCATCACACGTGAACCACAAATCCGCGATGAGTTCATCAGATATCTACGTCGCCAGACTGCCCAGCATGTACTCGATCTAGGATTTCAGGAACGCTCCAGACGCGATTTAACCAAGATGCTCAACTCACACCTTAGCTCAGGAAAAGTTGACAGCATGTACTATGTAAAGCTGTTGCTTCAGTAGGTGATGCATGAGTTTCATGGAGAATAGTGATGACTAAAATATTATCACAAGAAGAAATTGATTCCCTACTAACCAGTGTATCCAGTGGTGATGATGCTGAAATTCAGCCACGGAAAAGCGCTGGTAAGATTTCTTTATATGATTTCAAACGCCCCAATCTTATTTCAAAAGACCAGATGCGCCTACTGGAGAATATCCATGAAGGTCTGGCACGGAACTTTGGCGTCTACTTATCTGCTCAATTGAGAATGATCGTAGACATGAACCTGCTGGCCATTGATCAGATTATGTATTCTGAGTTTGTCATGTCCATCGTTTCCCCTGGAGCAATCTATGTAGGTGATTTCTCCGATCCACAAAGCAAATTTGTGCTAGAGGTAAGTCCCCAGCTCGTGGTATTCATTGTTGAACGGCTTTTCGGTGGCAAGGGACACCTTATCCCAATGGTGCGTCCAATATCAGTGATTGAACAAAGAATCATGAATCGGGTCGTGGAACGTATCTCTTCAGAAATAAGCAAGAACTGGGAACCTCTACGACAATTTGACACCGATGTAAATCGATTTGAAAGTAATCCTGAGTTTGTCCAGATTGTATCTGCTTCCGAACCAGTTATCGTTGTTTCCATGGAAGCCAAGATTCACAACAACACTTCAATGATGAACATATGTTACCCGTATCGTTGGATCAGTAGCATTCTTTCAAGTCCTGAGATTCAAGAAAAGGTGCTTTTTGGCGCAAGTGAAGGAACTCAGAATGAAAAACAAACGCTGATGAAATCAGTTGCCGTAACTCCCGTGGACGTAAAGGCGGTCCTGGGGAAGGGCAAGATATCAATAGACGATTTTATGAATTTAAGTGCTGGCGATGTGATTCTTCTCGATGGTAGAACCAAAGAAAAGATATCGGTCTTTGCTGAGAACAGACTCATATGTACTGCCTCAATGGGACAGACAAACCAGAACAATGCCATCCGCATACACAATGTAATTACCGGAGATGAAGGTCATGAAAAACGCAGACTTCAACACAAAATTAAATAGTCGTTTCGAATCAATTCGCGGCGTCGTATTAGATGTCTTATCACAACTATTCAAGCAAGAGTTTACCATCAGCCAGGCCCTGGTTGGTTCAGGAAAACCTATATCTGATATTCAGAATGAAGCCTTCCCGAAAGTAATTCTTCAGTTTAATTCTAATACTACCGCATCAATCACCCACATATGGACTTTGCCAGCAGACCTGGTTCTGAATCTATATGCCTGGATGATTGATATGGAACCCGATGCAGCCGTGAGCGATGAGCATCTTGAAGGTTTAAAAGAGGGCGTGGATCAGGTAATCGGTCAAATCCGTGCAGTTCTCGATGGAGAAGGTGTAAGTCTGGAGGTTGCTGACATACAGCTATCTCAAGCTGAGAGTATCGATGCTCTAGATTTATCAGCGTTTGTGGATGATGGTGCAGCCTCAATCTATACAGTTGAAGTGGCAGGTCAGACTTTTTCTGTAAATCAGTATCTGTTCACAGATGTCGCAGCGCTCTCTGAAGCTGCAGACAACACTGCCATGTCCGATGATGACATTGATAAAATGCTAAACGGCGAAGATCTGGATGCCAGAGTCAATATTGAAGATGAGCTCGGTGGAGACGTTGATGTTCAGGATGTCCAGTTTGGTGCTTTTGGTGATAATGCCGGGAGCGAAGCAAACGGTCAGCCCAGAAATATCAGTATGCTGCTGGATGTTGACCTGGAAGTCCTGGTTGAATTGGGTCGAAAAACCATGCTCATCAAAGATGTATTAAAACTTGGCAAAGGCTCTGTTGTGGAACTTGACAAGGCCGCCGGTGAACCCCTGGGAATTTTTGTAAACGGACGCAAGCTGGCTGAAGGTGAAGTTGTAGTTGTAGATGATCACTTTGGAATCCGCATCACACAACTGGCCGGACAGGCAGAACGTATTAAGAGCCTGGGATAAGATTTATGTTACAAAAGGCTACTTATAGCAAACAGACCACCAAAATATTTATCATTATATTTGGTTTGATGGCCATTTTGGGACTCATCTCCATTATGACACCTGCCTCCAGTGAAGCACCTGCTGAAATAGAGCCACTGCATACCTCAAGCACTTACTCCGGATATCTCCTGCGTGTGGTTGTAGTAACCTTTACCATGATCGTTCTGTTGATTGTCGGATTGAAAGTTTACAGTGGTCAAATGAAATTAAAAGGTAAAAACAATCTCAGGCTCAATATCCTGGGACGTCACTACCTCAATCAGAAACAGTATTTACTTAAAGTAAACATTGAAGATAGAAATCTCTTACTTTCTGTCTCAGAATCCAATATCAATTTTATCACTGAGCTGGAATCTCCAGCTGATGATGAAACCGATGAGCCTTCCTTTGGAACCATCCTGGATCTGGAAACCAATAAGGAAACCAGAGTTTGAATAAATGCCTAAAATTGAGCATCATTGCAATTCTGGTATTGATCCCGATTATGATGACCGCTCAAACTCCTTTCCCAAAAATAAGTCTTGGTGTTGAGGAATCCGAAAACCCCACAGATTTTATCATGACCATCCAGATTCTGGCACTCATGACCATTCTTTCTCTGGCACCCTCCATTCTGATCATGATGACCTCCTTTACCAGGATAATCATTGTGTTCCATTTTTTGCGGGCAGCTCTGGCAACTCAGGCAGTACCCTCAAATCAAATCCTCGTGGGCCTGGCTTTGTTCATGACCCTCTTTATAATGAAACCAGTTATCACACAGATCAATGACGATGCTCTGCAGCCTTATCTAGCTGAAGAAATCACACAGGATGAAGCCATCACCAAAGCCGGGGTTCCTGTAAGACATTTTATGTTGAACCAGACCCGTGAAGCCGATCTCCAGCTTTTCATCGATTTGAAAGGTGATGGGGAAGTGAAGACCCGTGAAGACTTGACCCTCTCAACCATCATCCCATCCTTTATTATCAGTGAACTTAAGACTGCCTTCCAGATTGGGTTTCTGCTCTATTTACCCATGTTGTTATTGGATATGGTTGTTGCCAGTGTTTTGCTTTCAATGGGTATGATGATGCTGCCACCGGTGATGATTTCAATGCCTTTCAAAATTTTACTCTTTGTTCTGGTGGATGGATGGAATCTGATCGTTAAATCACTTGTGGAAGGTTTTGTCTAAAATGACTGCCGAATACGTACTCTATTTAAGTAGAGAAACCCTGAGCACTGCAATCCTGATTCTAGCTCCCTTACTGGGAGCAGGCCTTATGGTTGGATTGAGTGTAGGTATTTTCCAGGCTGTGACTCAGATCAACGAAATGACCCTCACATTCATTCCCAAAATGGCTGTAGTGGGGTTGGTGCTTATGATGCTCATTCCATGGTTTCTGGATATCATCCTGACCTTTACCCGCGAATTATACGCCCAGATACCGCTCATGGTGAATTGATGTACGAACTGATAGACAGAATCGCAGTGATCGTGCCAGCATTTTTGCTGACCTTTGTGCGTCTATCAGGCTTACTCATTGCTATGCCCATACTCAGTTATCCCATGATCTCAAACCGGGTTCGCATTGCCCTGGCGTTGATGATCACCTTTATGCTTTTTCCTTCTCTGGAGCAAGCAAATCTGCATTTCACCAGCAATCTTGATCTGTTTACAGCGGTTACCAAAGAATTGATCATTGGGCTTATGCTGGGACTGGGAACCCGCATCATTTTCGAATCAATCAGCTGGGCTGGCGCTTTTATGGGACGTCAAATGGGTATTGCCATGGCCAACGTCATGGATCCAACCAGCTCTGGCCAAATTCCAATCGTTAGTCAGTTCTGGTTATTGATTCTTGTAGTTTACTTCTTCACCGTAAATGGGCATCAGATGCTGTTTGAGACACTCTATCGTAATTTTGAGACGGTCCCGGTTGGAACCGCATTCATCAGCAACAGTTCAGGCAGAATTCTCATGGGAACTGGAGCCACGGCATTTCTAAATGCTTTCCAATTTTCTGCTCCTGCAATTGTCTTCCTGCTCATGGTTGATACTGCCATAGCCTTTACTGCCAGGATTATGCCCCAGATGAATATCTTCATGGTCACCTTGCCCCTGAAAATTACGGTAGGTCTGGTTGTGTTGATCAGCTCCCTGGATATGTTCGCCATGCTATTTGATATTGTCTATCAGGGCATGCAGGAAAACATCTTCAACACCTTACAGTCTTTTAAAGGAGCTTGAGGTCATGGCCGAACAGCAATCAGCTCAAGACAAGACTGAACAAGCGACCCCGAAGCGGCAGGAAGATGCCAAGGAAAAGGGAAATGTTGCTAAAAGTCAGGACCTTAATTCTGTGGTCCTCTTGTTTGCTGGAATTTTTGGAATCAGCTACACTGGTAATGAGATAATCGGTGCATTCAAGGGCTTGACCATGAATGTCTATACTAATGCCGTTCACATGCAGATAACCAATGATTCGGTTGCCTTTTATGGCGCTGAATTCCTGAAAGTTTTCGCCACCATCGCTGGACCAATCTTCATGATTCTGCTCATTGCCGCCCTGGTTGTGAATTATGTGCAGGTGGGATTTATCTTCGCTAAAAAAGCATTGAGCCCAAAATTTGAAAAAATTAGTCCTGCCAAAGGTATCAAACGCTTGTTTTCAACCACCAAACTGGTTGAACTGGCGAAAGGCATAGCAAAAATATTCCTGGTAGCCTATATCAGTCTTTACGTCATCCGAGATCACATCGATGAATTCTGGCTCTTGGCTTTTGATTCTGTTCCCGGGACCATGGGCTACCTGGGTGGTATCCTGTTTGAAATGACAACAAAAATCGGAATGTTGCTGGTGGTTATTGGTGTGGCAGATTTCGCGTACCAGAAATATGACCACAATAAAGGGCTCAAAATGACCAAACAGGAAGTCAAGGAAGAGTCCAAGCAATATGAGGGAAATCCTCAGGTGAAGGGCAAGATCAAACAGGCTCAAATGGCCGCTTCACGTGCCAGAATGTTGGCTGTAGTTCCTGATGCCACTGTTGTTGTCACAAACCCAACCTTCATCGCCATAGCCATTAAATATGATCCTGTTCTCAAAACCGATGCACCTAAAGTATTGGCCAAGGGTAAACGTAAAATGGCCCAGAAAATTAAACAAATAGCCCGTCAAAATAACATACCGATTATCGAGAATAAGCCACTGGCCAGAGGTCTTTATGACTACGCCATGCCTGGCAGCGAAATTCCAGTATTCTTCTATGAAGCCATCGCTGAGATTTTGGCAGAAGTATACAAAATGAAAAAATCCAATGTCCCAAGAGCAGTGGCTTAAGGTGTATCACGCATGAGTAAAACCAATTTAAGTAATCTTGTACTCGCCGGAGCCATCGTACTCATTCTGGGTATTATGATCCTTCCGCTGCCGACCTTCATGATGGATGTCATGCTGGTTATGAACATCAGTGGTGCGCTGATTATACTTTTTGTTTCCCTTTATGCTCAGAAACCGCTGGAATTTTCTGTATTTCCCGGGTTACTACTCATCGTCACTCTCTTTCGTCTTTCCCTGAACGTTGCCACTACCCGTTTGATTCTCGGTGATGGCTATGCCGGTGAGATTATTGAATCCTTTGGTAGCTTTGTAGTGCAGGGTAACTATGTAGTGGGAGCTGTTATCTTTCTGATTCTGGTCATCATCAACTTTACCGTTATCACAAAGGGTGCCACGCGAATTGCTGAAGTATCCGCACGTTTCACCCTGGATGCCATGCCCGGTAAACAAATGGCCATCGATGCTGATTTAAATGCCGGTCTCATGGACGATCATGAAGCCAAAGCCCGTCGTGAAGAGATAGCAGCTGAAGCAGATTTCTATGGAGCTATGGACGGTGCAGCCAAATTCGTCAGGGGAGATGCAATAGCCGGGCTCTTGATTACCGTGGTAAATATTCTTGGTGGTCTGACCATTGGTGTACTGCAACGGGGGATGGCCGCTGGCGAGGCTGCCTCAGTCTACTCACTCATGACTATTGGTGATGGACTCGTAGCACAGATACCCGCTCTAATCATCTCTACCGCATCCGCTATTATCATTACAAGAGCAACTGGATCGTCACAATTTGGAATTGAAATCGCCACACAGCTGGGTGCTGAACCCAAAGCTACCTATATCACTGCCGGTGTTCTGATCATGCTCGGAATGGTACCAGGCCTGCCTTTCTTTCCCTTTGCGCTGATGGCTCTACTGGTGGTTGGAATTGCCTATACTTCCAGTCAGGCAAAGAAGCGAGAAATTCTTGAGGAGGAGCAAGCACTCGAAGAAGAACCCGAACCAGTTGTTGAAGAAAAAATTGAAGAATTTCTGCACCCAGATAGATTTGAAGTCGAGATTGGCTATAGTCTAATTCCCATGGTTGATGCAGGGCAGGGTGGGAACCTGTTGGGGAAAATCTCCACTATTAGAAAAACTATTGCTCTTGATCTGGGTCTCATTGTACCGCCCATCCGCATTCGTGACAATATCCAGTTGAAATCCAATGCCTATTCATTCAAGATCAATGGAATTGAGGTTGCTGAGGGTACAGTCATGATGAATTATTTCCTGGTCTTGAACCCCGATGAACGAATTGATTTACAGGGCATCAAGACCACAGAACCTACTTTTGGGTTGCCTGCTTTATGGATTAATGATAGGGAACGGGATAAGGCTGAAATGTCAGGTTACACCGTCGTAGAAGCGCCTGCGGTTATAGCTACACATCTTATCGAAGTATTAAAAGCCAATGCCCATAAACTTCTGGATCGCCAGGAAACACAGCGCATGCTGGATCACCTCAATGAGAGTCATTCAGCAGTGATTGAGGGCCTGGTACCCGAGATCATTCCTCTGGGTGTGGTAACTAAAGTATTGAAGAATTTACTGCGAGAGAAACTGCCAATCAGAAATCTGGTGACAATCCTTGAGACTGTTGCTGATTATGGTGCTTTAACAAAGGATCCTGATGTGTTGACGGAGTACGTAAGAGCGGCTCTTTCAGACATTATTACCGCAAATTATAAACAGAATACTGGACAGGTCACCATTGCAACCTTCGATCCCCAGTTGGAAGATAAGATTGCCGGTTTCATCAAAGGTGGTAATGTTCAGGCCTTTAATCTTGGTTTCTCACCTGCAGAAGTGAACAAAATATTTGATTCCATCGGTGAGAAAGTGCAGGAGATGCTGGCGGAAGGATCAAGACCCGCTATTCTGGTCAGCCCACAGATACGCAGATATGTTAAAAATTTTATAGATCAGGTTTTACCGGATGTTTCTGTGCTTTCCTATGCAGAATTAACGTCTGATACAAATCTTAAATCAGTAGGAGCAGTGAGGTATCCAAATGGACAATAGAACAGCAGATGGTAAAGACTTGCAGGAACTATTAAGTCAGGCGAGAAGGGAGTCAGCAAAAGCTGAGATATTGGCTCGTATTTCCAAAATTCATGAAGAAAAATTGAATGGTGGCTCAGAATTGCCAAAACGGCTGCAACCTAAAGCCCTGGAAACCATGACCGCTGCAGATGCACTGCAATCAGATGACCCAGAAGCCAAACAATTTCAAGAATATCTCACATCCCTGATCGATAAAGGTGATGGCAATAGCTCAGCCTCAAACTCTGAACTTGAAAAAGAAATAAAGTCTCTCCGTCGTGAATTGGACCAGGCCCAGCGTGCTTTAAAGCGCGCTGATATTCATGATTTTCAGTATCCCTATGGTGGTGTCCATCAAAAACTGGTCAACTCAGGCCTTTCAAAAACCCATGCTGCCATGTTAGTGCGACGCGCTCAAACACTGCTTAAAGATCAGGAAATTGTTAGTGAACGCCATGTATTTCATCTGATTCAGACTGAAATTTCTGGGTTGTTCCAGGATTATCAAAGCTATGTTCAAAAACCCAAGTCTGGGCCCCGTGTAACTGTGCTCATGGGCTCAACTGGTGTTGGAAAAACCACGACCATCATGAAGCTGGCCTCAAAACCAGTGCTGACTGGAGCAAAAAAGATCGCCATCGTTTCAACAGACAGTTATCGCATGGCTGCCAGCAGTGAGTTGGAAGTTTTCTCAGAAATCACCAAGATTCCCTTCTACAAAACCAGTAGCCTTCAGGAATTGGATAAGGTAATGGCCGGATTGCAGGACTATGATTTGGTTCTGGTAGATACCCCAGCTAGAAGTCCTTCCTTCCAGGGGTTTATTCAGGAAATGCAGGATTTCTTTAATATATTGAAACCAACAGATATCCTATTAACACTGAGCATGGCATCTGATCTGGACGACCTGTTTATGTCCACAGGTCTGTTCATGCCCCTAAAGCCTACCGGCCTGATCTTTTCCAAACTTGATGAGACTTGTAAACAGGGCAAAATGGTTACACTTGCTGCTGAAATTGGACTCCCAATTGCTTTTGTCTGCGATGGACAAAAACTTCCAGAAACTATTCACATTCCCAATGGTATTTATGTTTGGGACCAACTGATCAACGCATTGGAAAACTAATGTCAACAAGCAACTCCACTTCCAATTTCTTTACACTCTCCAGTCTTCGGAAAGAAAGAAATAAACCAGAGATCTTTGCAATTACCTCGGGTAAGGGGGGAGTTGGTAAAACCAATATCAGCGTGAATCTGGCTTTGCTTCTCAGACGGTTGAAAAAGAATGTGCTGCTCGTAGATGCAGATATCCATCTGGGTAATGTTGATCTGATGCTGGGTCTCAGGCCAAGTGGAAACCTTGCTGATGTCATAGCTGGAGAGAGTACGCTGGAAGAAATTGTTGTCAAGGGACCAACTGGAATAGATGTTCTCCCTGCCTCATCTGCAGTATTGGATATGATTGATGCCGAAGAAAATGTTCTTCAAAAATTGGAATTCGCGTTTCAGGAATTTGAGCACAATTATGAAATGGTAATTGTTGATACAGGAGCAGGTATTGGCAGAAATGTTACCTCCTTTCTACTGGGAGCCGATAAAGTAGTTGTCGTGGTAACGCCTGATCCGGCATCCATTGCAGATGCCTATGGTGTGATCAAGATCTTATTGCAAAAAGAACCTGGTCTACCCATTATGCTGGTAACAAATATGGTTAACAGTGACGATGAAGGTGAAAATCTGTTCAAAAAGATGGACCTTATGGTTCAGCGTTTTCTCCAGAATAGAATCCTTTTTGGTGGTGCAATCCTGAGAGACGAGAATGTGCAGGATGCGGTCCGACGTCAAACACCGCTGGTTCTGGAATATCCTAACTCCAGGCCGTCAAATGCCTTGAAATTAATGACCAGAAATTTATTAAAAGTGCCCTCCAAAGATGCTACAGAGAGAGTCAGCCTCTTTGAAGGTGTTAGAGAGCACAGAAATACCATAGTAGGGAAGAATCATGATCAAGTTAGCTAACAAGTTTGCAGCTTTGGTTTCAGCAATCACATTTGTTATGTGTATTATCGGAAACATCTCGATATACACCAGCCTGATCAGAACCGGTATTGTCTTTGTAGGGGTATTGTTTGCGTTTTATCTCTCAGGACAAATTCTAAAACTGGGCCTCATAGTAATGACGCCGCAAAACAAGAGTGAGTCATGATGCAAAGAACTCAAGCATTGGTACACCATGATGGTGAACATCTCGTGCGCGAATACACGGTGACGCGTGATGAAGGAGTAAGAGAGGCAGCAATAAATGCCTTTCTCCCACTTGTAAAATACATTGCAGGTCGCATTAATATCGATCAATTCGGGAGCCTGGGAAGGGAAGATTTATACCAGTACGGTGTAATCGGACTGCTGACTGCCCTGGACCGTTATAAATCTGACAAGGGAGCCAGTTTTAAAACCTTTGCCTACCGCAGAATACACGGAGAAATCATTGATGCCATTCGCCGTGAGGGCACGGTGAGTAAAGATGCCTACAGCGTTCGCAAGAAAGTTACAATTTTAACTGATGAACTCCGCCAACAATTGGGACGCGAGCCAGCACTTGCTGAAGTCGCTGAGACCATGGGCATTACATTGGAAGAATTGAACAAACTGCTGTTTAAAGGGAACGCCAGTGAACATTTGTCCCTGAATGATACAGTTGGGGCAGAGGGTACTGATTCAATGCTCAGACTGGATGTCATCAAGGATGAGGAACAACTTTCTCCCGATGAGAATTTTGATAATGCAGCTATCAAGGAAGAGCTGGTTGATATCATCAAACAGCTCCCTGAACGGCAAAGATTAATACTTGCACTTTACTATTATGAAGAATTAACGCTGGCTGATATTGGTATGATCCTGGGCTTATCCGAATCACGTATTAGTCAGATTCTAAGCCAAACACTGGGGGAAATGCGAGGCCAACTAGGTTCTTAAGAAGGGAGCTGAATTATGCCTGCCGATGAACTTGGAAGCGTATGGAATTCTGATCCAGTCAGAATTGCCCAATCTATAAAACCTGTGGGAGAAGAACAGGATAGGGAAAAGAAGAGACATGAACGAGAACAGGAGACACCTGAACGGAGCCACGATTCTGTTGAGTTATCATCTGAAGTGGAACCGCTGGTAGCTCCCACAATAGTCGTTCATGAGCATGAAAAAAGTGAGGATGAAGAATTAATCCCTGGATCACACATCGATGTTACAGTAGGGAAATGAGCATGAATAAGCATCACTTAGCAATTCTGGCAGTTTTGCTCATGCTATTTAGCCTGAGTCATTCACAAGATAGCCTGGGGCTGAGTGACAGCTCAGTGAGTAAAGTAGATGGCTTGGAATTGAATTCCGATACCAGTGACTTCGAATTGAATCTTACCAGTGCGCTGATGATTGAATGTGGTGAATCCCCGGGACTGCGTTGGATCAGCATTGCCACCGGCCCTTCAGACACAACCTTGCATATCAGAAAACCAGAATATGTGACTGATGCCAATGCAGGGAGCTTCGAAATAATCTTCAGTGGTGTTGATACCTCAACATATCTGGGTGATCGCATGTACAGGGGACATGGATCGTACCCAATTCACTACCAGGTCACATTCATAGATAGCCAGACACTTTCCATAACTGGCAAAACCTTACCCTATGATGATATCAGGTTGAATTACTCATTTGATATGGCTGAATATCGTATTGACTTTGAATTTCAGGATATTGAATCCGGAATTACAGATATTACAGAAGCTGCTAATGCTGCAGTCCCTCACGCACCTGTGAACGCTACCAAGACTTCAGACGTTATGGGTGAAAGCCTGGAGCCTTTCATGGATATGCTGTATGATGCAGTCCTACTTGCAGCGGCTGCTCTGTTAATAATTCTGTTAATCCTGGTCATAATCCTGATGGTGAGAAAAATTCGTAAAACCAAACCAGTCCCCTCAGGAAATTTTTCTGAAATGCTTGATTCTAAAGCTGCTCCAACTGATTCTGAAGCACCTGTGGTGAGTGAGGAGGCGGTGGTTTTTACTACGGAAATGCGCGAGGAAAAAATCAGGGCCCTTATGGAGCAGGAAAAAGTCAGTTACGATGAAGCGGCTTTACGTGTTCAATATGAAATGATGAACCAGGACAATGGCTAATCAGAACGATCCAACAGTATTGCGTGACCTCCAGGCCCTTCCCGGTCTGGAAAAGTTTGTGGATAGGCTAAAGCCAGGTATGGAATTAGAAGGTCGGATTGTGCATGTTCTGACCAATGATGTGTTTATTCTAAGAGTCCTGGGAAACAATATCCTGGCAGAATCCAATTATCCCTTCAAAAAATTCGATGAAGCTATACTCCATGTCAGGGCGGTCAGCCCCAAGTTGGTATTTCACATGCGACCCTCAGGACTGGAACAGAACAGGGCATTGTATGCCTGAAATCTTGAGTGGCTGTAGACATGAATGATATCCAGAACCTTTCGGATCTACAGCGAGATGAGCAACTTGTTGACGGCGCATCCAAACAGGCCGACAGCACTAAAGACCACGATCGTGGTATGAAAGACTATGAAACTACGGTTACTATTTTGGAAAGCATTACTGATGCCATCTTCATACTAAGTGCCAGAGGCAAAATTGAATACGCCAATCACAGTGCTCAAGAATATCTGCAACTCCCACTGGAACAGATAATTGGGCTTGACCTGGACGGATTTATCAGCAGTGAGGATGAAGAGGCGATAGAATTATTTAGCCAGAATTTTAATCAGGATGCATCCCAGCTACAACTTGACCAGGATATGTTCAGTAATTCTGAAGCTGTGCTGAATGGAATTCGAGAAAAAATCCCTGTACTTATCAATTTCAGCGTCATTCCGGATGGCACTGGACAGGTCAATTATATCATTGTAACTGCCAAGGAAATTGGCTACAGAAAGAGCTTGGAAAAGGAACTTAAAAATCGTCAGGCCTTGTCAGTTTCCTTTGATCGATTAAAAGCTTTGGGCGAAATGTCAGTGGGCCTGGTGCATACATTGGGGCAGCCGGTAACCTCCATGGAGCTACGCCTGGATTATGTAAGCAACCTGACAGATGTTTCAAAAATTCAAACTCAAATAGCTGAGTTACGCAAGGATATTGGCAAAGTATCAGGTATTGTCGAGAAAGTAAGGTCCTACGCACAGGTAATGGCTCACAAAGAAAATCGATCCATCGATATCAATAAGGCTTTACAGGAGGTACTGTTGATCCTGGAATATGATCTTCGAGCAGCAGGTGTCACAGTAGAACAAAAACTCACCGATGATTTGCCACCAATTGAAGCCAACGAACCCGAGCTGGAACAGGTATTCATGAATATCCTCACCAATGCTGAGCAGGCTTTTAAGGTCAATGACATTGATCAGCATAGAGTTGTAACCATTTCAACAACATCTGAAGAAAACAAATGGCTCCAGATTGCAATTGAGGATAATGCTGGAGGTATTTCTGAATCGGTAGCCGCTTCAATCTTTGAACCCTTTTTTTCAACCTGGGACAAAAGACAACATGCTGGGACGGGTTTGTCAGTTGCCCGGAGTATCTTGTCTTCGCTTGGTGGTGACATCAATTACGAAGGTCTGGATAAGGGATCCAGTTTTATATTAAGAATACCAATAGTCCAACAGGAAGAGCGGACTCAACTATTTAATTTAATAGAACTTCTGAATAATTAGTAGTTCGAAACATTGCTGTATACATTCACGATGAGAGTTAACAGGAGTAAGTATGGTAGCCACAGATTTTTTACATGAGATCGTAACACTTTTACAAAAGGGATTGGGCGCAGGAGAAACCTTTGAAGCCATATTCCATATGGTTGAGAAAACCGTCCCCTTTGAGTCAGCAACGCTGTTTCTTTACGACAGGGAAGCAGATAAGCTGGAGATTATGCACCAGGAAGGCGAGGAAGTGGTTGACCTCATCAGGGAAATCCCTTTTGACAGAGGAATGGGTATGGCCAGCTGGGTTTCTCAGCAGAATAGCCCCATCATCCTTGAATCATTGTCCAAATCCCGTCCTGGCAAAGAGCGGCGCTTCGCTTCGTTTGTTTCTTTGCCGCTGAAAGCCGCCGACAAGCTAATTGGTGTACTAAATCTTGGGCATTCAACCGCCAACATGTATCTCAAAAGCGATCTCGAAGCCTTTGGTGTAATGGCTGAAGAACTTTCCATCATTGTTGAAACCTTTATTTTGAGAAAAAGTCTCAAGCAAAAAAATGAGCTATTGTCCAAAGCACTTTCTGATCTTCAGGAAGCCCAGGCTTTGCTGGTCGAGAAAGAGCGTCTGGCTGCCATGGGCGAATTGGTCGTGACCGTAAATCATGAAATCAACAACCCTTTGACTTCAATCATTGGTCTGGCAGAAATTCTGGAACTTTCAGCTGCAACCCTGACTCCACAGAAGCTACAGAATGCAATCAAGGCCATTTTGAAAGAATCCCGAAGAATCCAGGATGTGACTGGTCGTTTAACACGTATCAACAGTTCAGAAAGTACAGAATATGTAGGTGATACGCTCATGACTAAGCTGCCTGAATAAGGGAGCTGATTGAGCGGAAAAATATTCCGTCAACGACCAAGCTTTTCCTTTTTCTACCCACCTCCAATACTCCACTATTTTTCCAATAACGATTAGAATAAATATTCATAACATTAATAAATACAACTAATAGTACTATGCTATTAGTAGGGGGCAATTTCCGTCTATACTTGTGGGTGCGGCACTTTTTTACCATGGCATTCATATTGCGTAAATAGGGTCGTCGAAGAACAAGGAAAGAATTGATATGAACATTAGATTTTCAGAATTAAAACAAGCGATGACCGGACAGATGGACAGGAATAGTGTGGTTGCCAACAATTTGGCCAACGTCAATTCCAATGGTTATAAGCGTGATGTGATGTTTTCAGAAATTATGAAAACCAACAATAAAACTGATGTTCAAAATCATGTCGCCACAGATTTTTCTCAAGGCGCATTGTCTCCCACTAATAATCCTCTCGACATGGCCATTTCAGGTGAAGGTTTTTTCACCATAGATGATGGCAACCAGGCGGCATATACACGTGATGGACATTTCAACCGGGGCGCTGATGGTTTTTTAAGGACATCCTCGGGTTTAGCGGTAATGGGTCAGACTGGCTGGATTGATTTAGGAATGACCGGCAACGCCTCCGAAGAAATCAGCGTCACCATGGCGGGTGAAGTGTTCATGGGTGATGAGTATATAGATAAACTTGAGATTACATCCTTCTCCGATCCCGGGGAAATGGAAAAACTCGGTGGAAACCTCTACCGGGCTAAAAGTGGAGCCATCGACAACCGTGTAGAAGATCCCATGGTCCTTCAGGGCAAAATCGAAGGATCAAATGTTGAAGCTGTCCATGAAATGGTGTCCCTGATTGAGTTGCAACGCAGCTTTGAAACTTCACAGAAAGTATTGCAAACCTTGGATTCCGCATTGGCAAAAGCAGCCACAAGTATCGGCAATTACAAATAGAGGCTAGGAAGAATTATGCTTAGATCACTTAGAACCGCAGCACTTGGAATGGCAGCCCAGCAATTAAATGTGGATACCATTGCCAATAACCTGGCTAATGTCAATACCACAGGCTATAAAAAATCAACTGTTGAATTTCAAGACTTGCTTTATGAACGGATCAATTCCGGCAGTGCCGAAGGTGCTGAAGGCAAGAACAAACCCAGTGAAATCAATATTGGTCTGGGCAATAAACCAATTTCAACCTTCCGCTCATACTCGCAGGGATCTATTGAGGAAACTGGTAATCCTCTTGATATGGCCGTAAATGGAAAAGGCTTTTTCCAGGTTATGATGCCAGATGGCAGCATTTCCTATACCCGTGACGGTGCTTTCCGTATCAATTCAGCAGGTGAACTGGTGAACTCAGCCGGTTTAAAAATGTATCCTGATATTGCCCTTCCCGATGGTGTGCAGAGTGTTAGTGTATCACAGGATGGTGTGATTGCGGCCATGTTGGAAGGAGAGACAGTTCCTACTGAAGTCGGACAAATCGAGCTGGCAACCTTTATGAACCCCGCTGGTCTGAACCCCCTTGGCGGAAACTTACTGGGAGAAACTGAAGCGTCAGGTGACCCCAGTTTTGCCATGGCCGGAGATGAAGGCTATGGTACCATTATGCAGGGCTACCTGGAAAAATCAAATGTCGATGTAGTTAAGGAAATGGTCAGCCTCATCGTTGCCCAACGATCCTATGAAATCAACTCAAAAGCAGTCAAGACAGCTGATGAAATGCTAGCTATGACCAATGCACTGAAACGCTAGAAATGATTAAATACAGCAAACATATTATAACCAGTATATTGCTAATAGCATTACTGCCTTTAGGACTCCTTGCATTTGATAACTCTGTCGCACAGGGAAGTCTCATCTCTAAATATTTTGCTAAAAAACTTGGTGTGAACGTGAACCGGATTGAAGTTGAACTGATTCATGCATCTGACATCGACCCCAAATTGCTGAGAAGCGGTCGAATCCATGTTCAAGGCCGTCGCGGTAGTTTTAATCTTGGACATCAGACACTCTGGTTGGTCCATAAGGTCAATGGTGTGATCAAAAGAAGATTTCCTGCAACCGTCGACGTACATGCAAATCTTATGGTGCCTACAGCCACACGCAATATCTCCAGGCAGGAAATTTTAACAGAAGATCAGGTCGCATTGGTTTCAAAGCGTGTGGGTCGTGAGTTCCAACGCATTGTGTTTGATACAGATGCAATCTATAAAAAAATGGCTACCCAGATGATTCGCGAGGGGAGAGCTATTGAACGCAATATGGTCCGCAATCGTCCAGATATCCTACTGGGTGACAACCTGCAAATTATCCTCAAGGATAAAGGGCTTCAGTTCGAGCTCCCTGGTATTGCCAAGGAAGAAGGACTGATTGGTGAGGAAATCCGAGTTCAATGTCCAACAACTCGCAAAGAATTCCGCGGAGTCTTAGAAAACACAAACGAAGTACTGGTAAGCCTGAGGTAATTGGAAAATGAAGACCACGAAAATATTTATAACGCTTATCCTGCTGTTGAATGTCCTAATTGCGCAATCAAACATGTCACTATTTAGCGATATCAAGGCACACGCAGTGGGCGAAGTTATCACGGTTCTGGTCGTGGAATCTGCCAGTGCCAGGCAAGAATCCAATGTCAAATCTCGCTCCAATGCCTCAGTTGCCGCAGATGGCAGTCTGGCAGGGTCTTTCGTAGAATTTTTACCGGTATTTGGTGCTTCCAGTGTTTTATCAAGTGACATAGACAATTCCAATGGCAGTGATCAGGAAGATCGCCTCAGTGGCAAGATAACGGTCAGTATTGTTGAAGAAACAGGTGCCGGTCTCCTGCGGATTCAAGGGGAACGTACTGTTGAAGTAAACGGTGAAGAAAATATTATGAAACTGGAAGGCTTGGTTCGTCCCAGAGACATAAGAACTGACAACACAGTTTATTCCTACAATGTGGCCGATGCTCAAATCATTTACCGACAGGCCGGGGTTGTCAATGCTATTGCTTCTCCGGCAAAAATTTCAAAGACCATCGCCATCACTCTGGTAGTAGGTCTTATTGGCATGGCTATAACCGGTGCAACCTTTTAGGGGATCAGTATGAGAATTATAGCCATAACCCTGTCAATTCTGGTATCTGGTCTTTCGCTATTTGCTGAAGTCCGCCTTAAGGATATTGTCACCATCGAAAATGCCAAACAGGAAGCTCTGATTGGTTATGGACTGGTAATTGGTCTGGATGGCTCCGGTGATAGATCATCGGGTAATCGAGGTGCCATCTTTACTGTGCAAACCATTAGTAATATGCTGGAACGTTTTGGCATCACTGTTCCCAAGGATTATTTGAGAACCAGAAATGTCGCCGCCGTTATGGTGACCAGCAGCACACCTGCGTATGGTCGTGTGGGCAGTCAATTTGATGTTACCGTGAGTTCTTTGGGAGATGCCACCAGTCTTGAAGGTGGTGTCCTCATCATGACACCGCTGCGTGGAATCGATGGAACCGTCTTTGGTTTGGCTCAGGGATCTGTCTCCGTTGGTGGATTTAACATCGAGACCGATTCTGGTGAAAAATTAAAAAAGAATCATGCCCTGGTAGGTCGCGTGCCGAATGGGGGAGTCCTGGATAGAGCTGCAGCGAATCTTGATTTTCAATTGGACCACCCTGTGCGACTGCTCTTGAGCGAACCTGATTTTGGGACTGCCAGCAGAATTGCTGAAAAAATTAATGAAAGCCTGAATGACCCCACAAGTGGTGCCGTTTCAAATTTGGCTAAACCTCTAAATGCTGGTGTGGTTGAAGTGTCTTTCCCGAGCAGAGTAACCAGCCAGGAAGAAGCCGTTTTCTTTATCGCGGATATGGAAATTCTAACGGTGCAGCCTGATGTGGATGCCCGTGTTGTGATCAACGAGAGAACAGGGACTGTTGTTGCCGGTGGTAATGTCAGGGTCAATGAAATTATGATTTCTCACGGTGCCTTGACCATTCACGTCAAGCGAACTCCCATCATCTCTCAACCAATGGCTTCTTTCAGTAACACTGGACAGACGGTAGTTGAGTACATAACAGAGACCAAAGCCTCTGAAGGTGAGGTCAAAAATGCTGTGATCAAGGAAACCACCTCAGTCAATGATCTGGCAGCCGCACTAAATGAGCTGGGTATGCGTCCGCGTGATGTCATTTCAATTTTTCAAGCATTAAAACAGGCAGGCGCATTGAATGCACGCCTGATCATTATCTAGGTCCATTATGAAGATTCCATCAAACATGCATCTCACCAACACCCAGGAAGTAAAATCCAAGGCTGAAGCCTTCAAGGAACTGGGTGATAAGAATGAATTGAGAAATGCTCAATTGAAGAAAAAGAGCAACGAGCTTGAAGCTGTTTTTCTGACCCAGCTGATTCAATCCATGGAAAAGACCATCCCCGAAGGCATGGGTGGTGGCAAAAACTCGCTCTCTACCATGATGTTTGGATCGGTTATGGGAGATGCCATGACTTCAGGTGGCGGAATTGGATTGTCAAAGATGATTTTTGAATCACTGAAGAACATGGATGAGGCTATTGATACACAAGGTCTAGGTGGAAATGATTATTTACAGACTTTGAATGTCCTACAGAATATCAGTACAACTGGAGTTGAAAAATGAGCGAATTATTGATGAATATGGATGGTGCCTTTGAAGAGCTCGTTCACGCGCTCGCTATAGAAGTAAAATTATATACAAACCTGGATGAGCTCCTGAAGCGGAAGCAATCCAGCATTATAGACGGGGATGTAGAATCCCTGCAAAGCATTGTTCATGAAGAACAACGGTTAATTCCGAGGATACAATCTGCAACCCAGGCAAGGGAACTACGTGCGTCAACGATTGGTGCGCTATCAAAATTGCGGGTCAAGACACCCTCATTAAAGGAATTAATAGATCTGTCGCCCTCTCATATGTCTCAGAAATTGATCGATTTCAGAACGCAACTTATTTTGAGTCTGGATCGCATTGCTCACGCCAACCGTGAGAATGAGTTCCTCCTTAATTCATCTGTAGACTTAGTGAGAGGGCTGGTACAGGTCCTGTTGGGTACTGAAGAGAATGAACATGTTCACTATGGTGGTTGCGGAGATATTGCCGAGGGCAGTAGACGCAAATCCCATGTGGATTGTCAGATTTGAGGATATAAATGTCAATTTCAAGCTTAATGGGATCATCAAGGGTTGCACTGACTGCATATCAGACCGCCATTGCTACCACCTCTAAAAATATCTCGAATGTTGGTAATCCTGACTATGTACGCCGCAGAGCTGATGTAGGATCTCTGATCAATCCCTCATCCGGTCTTGGATTTCATGAGGCAGACACCGTTGAACGTATTGAGTCAGGATTTATTCAGAGACAGTTGTGGTATAAAACCCAATTTTTGGGTCGCTACGAGACTGATGAGCAGATTTATTCACAGATAGAAACTCTATTCAATGAGCCCAGCAATTCAGGGTTGTCCAGTATGATGTCAGAATTCTGGAATTCCTGGAATGATCTGGCTAATGATCCTGAAAGCTCTACCGCCAGAGCCATTGTAAAAGACAAAGCCAATTTAATGACCAATACCTTCAACCAACTCTCCGTGGATCTGAACACCATGGCCAGTGAGGTGGGAAATGATATTTCAGATACTGTGGATCAGGTAAACAAACTTCTTCAGGAAATTAAAACTATCAATGAAACAATGTCATCCAACTATTCATATGACCTTGCAGACGCCCGAGATGCGGCTATCTCATCACTGTCCAAGTTTATGAATATAGAGGTTTCAGAAAACAAAGACCATGTGGTAAGCATTACCACGGGTGGAAATATTCTGGTACCTCTGGTAAACAATGATTTTGTAAATGAGCTAGTTGTCACAATTCCCAGATATCAGGAGTATGACTCCGTGAATGTATCCTTTTCCGAGGGTGGCTCCATCAATGCAATTTCGGGTGGCACATTGGGAAGTCTAATTGAAGTGCAAAATGAAAGTATCCCCAAATATATCGATGATTTAGATAATCTGGCGGTTGCCATTGCCACTGAAGTCAACTATGCCCATAAAAACGGCTACAACCTGAACGATCAGACCGGATTAAACTTTTTTGATCCGGAAACCGATGGGGCAGGTGGGTTCAAGGTCGATTCTGGAATCATGAGCGATCCTGGACTGATTGCCACCTCATCAGCACCTGGTGAAGCGGGAAATGGAGATGTAGCAAACAACATCAGCGAGCTCCAGAACGGTTACAATATTGGGGATGCAAAATTCTCTGATTACTACAATACACTGGTGAGTGAAGTAGGTAGCAAAGTTCAGGAAGCACAATTTTTAAGAATAAGCCAGGAGATGGTTGTCAGCTCAATCCAAAATCACCGCGATTCCATCTCTGGTGTTTCATTGGATGAAGAAATGAGCAACCTCATCAAATATGAACAAGCGTACCAGGCAGCGAGTCGCATGATATCCGTTGCTGATGAACTCGTTCAAGCAGTATTAAATCTTATCTGATAGAGGACACATATGAGAATAACACAATCTATCATGTCACGAAACTTAATTCAGAATTTAAACCTGAATAGAGAAACCATGACTAAGCTCCAGGGAAATGCAGCCACGGGCAAGAATGTTAATTCTTCCTCAGATGATCCCGTAAAGTTTTCCAGAGCTGCACGTTACCGTAAAACTATTTCGCAGTATGATCAATACATGCGTAATATTAATAATGGTTTAGGGTGGGTTGACAATAATGCAATTGTGATGAATGAATTTCATGGCCTGGTGGTAGATGCACGCTCGATTGCAATTCAAGGTACGGATGCCTCTCAATCTGAAGAGACACGCCTGGTTCTTTCTGACCGAATTGATGGAATGATTGAACAAAGTGTTGCCATATTGAACAGCACCTACCTTGGAAAATCAGTTTTCTCAGGGACTGATACACATAATCTGACTCCATTTGAGTATGATGGTACCACTGTAACCTATAGTGGTAATGAGGGCAAAATGAATCGTCGCATTTCAGAAGGTATGGACGTTGAAATCAACGTTACCGGCGGTGAAATTGCCGGTTCGGGAGTCTTTGATGCTCTGGTCGATCTGCGTGAAGCCCTGTCCGCAAATGATGCTCCACTGGTTGCTGAACTACTGGATGATCTGGAGCAGGCTGCAGACAATGTGATGGGATTGGAAGCCCAGAATGGTCTCTCCCGACATCATATGGAGATGACCCAGACCAGATTGGAAACGGGTAAAACCAATATCATGTCATTTCTCTCAGATGCTGAGGATGCAGATCTTGCTGAAACAATTATGCAGTACAATGGTGCCGAGATGGCCTATGAAGCTGCCCTTCAGATAACCACAAAAGCACTCAAGCTAAACATAATGGATTTTGTTAGATGAATACTGAAGCACAAGTCGCACCGAACGAATCGGTCACCAGTAGCAATTCCTTTGGTGGAATTCCTATGACCACTTTCAAAAACATCGAACTCATCAATGGGCTGCCTGGATTTGAAGATCTACACGCCTTTGTACTGGGTGACCTGGAAGGCTATGAACCATTTTGTGCCCTCCAATCTCTGGATGAACCCGATATCTCCATGCTGGTGATTGAAGCAAAATTGCTTCCCATCTGGAAGAATATTGAGATTCCACCCAGAGAATTACAGATACTGGAAGTGGACAAATCTGAGGACTCTGAACAGTTTATCATCCTTCGCATCAATCATAACACGCAGGAATTCACGGGTAACATTAAGGCTCCCATCGTTTTTAATCCGAAATCCGGGGCAGGAAATCAAGTTATCCTGGACAATGCGAATCTATCGGTTGAACATCCAATGAATAACCAAATATCTTAGCTCTAAAAAAGGACCAGGGACGGTATGCTCATATTGACAAGGAAGTCTGGGGAAAGCATTCGAATCGGAAATAACATCGTTATCTCCATTCTAGAAAGTTCATCCAGATATTTGAAGATAGGAATCGATGCACCCAAAAGTGTCGCTGTCTATCGCAATGAAATTTATGAAAAGATCCAGGAACAAAACAGAGCTGCAACAGCGAGCACAACAGCCCAGCTTGGAAATGCACTCCAGGGATTTAAGAAATCAAAACCTCAAGATAAAATCGAGGAATAGTTTTCCATGCGCGAATTAAGCATTGATAGCAATTTGATCAAAAAATTCAATCCAGTGCATCTGGAACACCATGAATTTTTACCTATTGCAGTAGAAAACAATATGCTGGTGACAGCACATACTGCTCGGGGCCAGCATCATCATGAATTTATTCGCAATGTTGGACAAGTAACCACTGGTTATGACACATCTTTTTACTCAATTCGCTCAGAGCTGCTGAAGCATGAGCTAAAATTGATAAAACAAGGTATCTATCATCGTATGTTGATATCTGATACCCAAAATAAGGTTGCCCCGCGTGGCAACATCCTATCAGTTATCTCCAATAAGGGCGGTGTGGGGAAGACCACGGTGTCCATCGAACTGGCTCATCAATTTGCCCGTATGGGAATGAAAGTACTATTGTTTGATCTAGATCTGGGGAATGCCGATGTATCAAACAAACTAAAACTCTTTCCCGAACACACACTCTACAATTTCTTCAATAAACAGGTGGAGCTGGCCGATCTGGCTGTAAAAACCGAATATGGTTTCGAGCTCATTCCCGGTGAATGCGGTGAATTTAAGTTGGCCAATATGACCTGGTCGCAGAAACAACGATTTTTCAGACACATTCAGGCAATTTCAGTTAAATATGATTTAATCCTGTTTGACCTGGGTGCTGGAATTACACGTCATGTCATCGATTTCGCACTGATGGCTGATGACTCCTGCATTGTGACCACACCTAATGATATTATTTCAGGTTATGCAGCAGCGAAAGCCGCTTTCGGTCGCTTTGTAGAAATAAACAGCAAGCAGCAGCATTCTGATGGGGACATGGATGAGTTCGTTTACTCGCCTTGGTTTATTTTGAATCAGGTTCACAATATCAGACATGGCAACAATCTTTACCTCTCTCTGCAACAGACCATTGAGAAACACGTCAACCAAAATTCAATGTTCAAAATTAGCCCGGAATATCTGGGCTCAGTAATCTCAGACAGGGATAGACTCATAGATACCTATTCCAAACGTGAAATCATCGGGCTTAA
>JAERTH010000174.1 GCA_016844955.1 Fidelibacterota bacterium
TTCTCCAATTATCAATTAAACCAATATAACACTGAAAGAATGTCAGCCCAGTATGCTGCCATGTCAGCTGGGCATCCTGGGCTTTCCCATGCAGAGAGTGTGGGTGATGGCTATGCCAATGACTGGGGAGTTGATCCAGGTGGATATACTCAAACCCAGGGTTTTGGTCCCTACACTCTGGAGCCGGGTGACAGCATTCATATTGTAATTGCTGAAGGAGCTGCAGGTATCAGTCGTGAATTGGCCTACAGCATTGGTGCCACCTGGCTGAATGGGTTAGCACCTTACGAGCTCCCCGATGGATCAACAACTACGGATGCAGATGAATATAAAAACACCTGGGTGTTTACTGGTGTGGATTCACTGTTGCAAACCTTTCAGCGAGCAATGGATACTTACGATTCCAACTATGAGATGAGTCTGCCTCCACCTCCACCTGATAGGTTTGAAGTCATTGAAGAGGGGGATAGGGTAGGCATGCTCTGGTCAGACAATGCAGAGGATACACCAGGCTTTGCAGGTTATCGGATTTTCAGAGCTGTTGATGAGCAGTACGGGGACTATGAGGAAGTTTTCGCCTGTGGGTTAAATACAGAAAATCCAGATATCGTTAACGTTTTTGAGGATCAAAACGTAACGACAAATCATGGATACTATTACTATATCGTCGCTTTCGATGATGGAAGTAACAACAGCGGCATACCTCTTCAAAGCAGTGAATTCTGGACTCGAACATCAAGAGCCGTACAGATTTCAGGTCGGACCCTCGTCGATGCAGATCTTTATGTGAGTCCCACGGGTAACAATGATAATGATGGCCTCACTCCTGACACACCTTTAAAAACCATCGTTAGTGCTACAGGTCGCATCTTGCATAATGTTCTACACCCCCATACCATTCATCTGGCCGAGGGTGTATATAGCGCCAGTGTCCCTGAAGAACACTTCCCCGTGTCACTGGGGAATTATCTGACGCTGGCGGGGGCCGGTTCACATCTTACCATACTGAACGGGGAAGGTTTATCGAGAGTTCTGGGCGCCAGTGGCGAGAATGTAGTTGTTAGGGATTTAACAATTACAAACGGGAGAAATAACGACTCATATTATGGTGGTGGTGGGCTCAGGGCATATTCTACAACGCTGCTACTACAAAATGTGATTATTCGGAATAATTGGGCCATAGAAGGTGGTGGGGTGTATCTGGCATATTCAGATGTGTCCCTGGAGAACGTTTCCATTTTTGGTAATACAGCCAGCTACAGTGGAGGCGGCTTATTTCTGGACAATTACAGTGAGGTGGAGCTTAATTCAACAGCACTATCCTGTATCTATTCCAATGCAGGTGTTTTAGGGTCTGATCTGGCAACGGGTGAATATCGGGGAACTGAAGTAGTGTCGTTGGATCTGGATACCTTCTCAGTGGAAGCTCCTTCGGATTATGTTGTTTTCCCTGCTGGTTATTTTTCCATCAATATGAACCATAGCATTGATACGCTCATCGATGCGAATCTTTATGTGAGTCCAACGGGTGACGATGGCAATTCAGGCTTAAGCCGTTCTGAACCGTTAAAGACTATCCGTCACGCCATCAAGAGTATCAGGACTACTGCTGAAAACCCACACACGATTTTTCTGGACGCCGGGACATATAGCCCTTCAAGCAATGGAGAAGCCTTTCCGTTATATTTTCACGATAATCTCACCCTCACCGGTGACTCGCTTGAGGAGTCAATGCTGGATGGTGAGGATGCCACGACTTTCTTTAGAATTATAGGCCATTCAAATAGCTCTCTTAAGCATTTGTCCTTGCGACATACGAGACGTTACGCCATAAATTGCTATGCTTCAGAGCTGGAACTTGACCACTTGTTAATTGAGGAAAACCGGGGAGGAACAGGCGGCGGAATCTATTCAGGTCCCCGTTCCAGCCTTTTTCTTTCATCAACGACAATTCGTTATAATCTGGGGAATGGACTCTATGTTGCCAGTGGGTCAGAGATCACTTTTGATCCCGTAGACCGCTGCAATATTTACTTCAATCACGGTTTTGGGTACACTGGACGAGATATAAGAACTGATTCGTACGCTGAGGATACCATAATGGTGGTTTTGGACACCTGTACTCAGCTCATTCCCACGGCTATCGTTGCTACTCCGATTGAAAACTTTACCTTTGATATACTTAACCAATACGTTCATCGTGGTGCCCATGACCTGTACGTTTCACCTGAGGGAGATGATGGTAATAGTGGATTGTCTGTAGATGATCCTCTGAATAGCTTGTCTTTTGCCTTAGACCTGATCTATGTAGATGATGAGGTGGAGAAAACTATCTACCTGGCAGATGGAATTTATAGCCCTTCACTGACCGGTGAAACATTTCCTCTGAATGGCAAAAACCTGGTCTCAATTGTGGGGGCTTCCGTTGAAAACTGCATTCTGGATGGAGACAGTCTCTCATCCATTTTTGAAATGAATGAAATCCAAAACTTCAATGTCCAGCGATTGACAATCCAAAATGGCTTTGCCACAACGGGCGGAGCAATTGTCCTGACGAAGTCCTCCCCCTCGTTTCGAAAGGTTCTTTTTGTTGAGAATCATTCAGAAAACGGAGGTGGCGCGATGAGTTTTATGCCTGGTGAGATTCCCGGTCTTGAAACCCGTCCAGTTTTTATGAATTGTACCTTTGTTAATAATGTCAGCGGGTTAGATCTTTCGGGTGTTTTGGTGTCTTATGCACATTCTCCAACCACCTTCATTAATTGTCTCTTTTGGGGAAACGGGCGAATGCCCTTGTTAATTGCATCAATAGTTCCGCCAACAATGGTGAATACCCTTATTGAGGAGGGTGAGACCGCCGTCATGCCTCGCGGTAATTGGATCGGACCTGTTATCGATGCAGATCCTAATTTTGTTGGTGGTGAGTCCTTTAGCTTTGAATTGACAGGTTCATCCCCAGCTATAAATGCAGGGGTTGCCTTTTTTGAGTTGGATGGCGACACCCTGTTGAATCTTTCACCGGAAGAATATATTGGATTTGCGCCGGATATTGGTGCCCTGGAATCGCCCTATCTGGTTGATGTTAAAGCTGAGGTTCAAGCCCCTCGGGCCTACCGATTGAATCAGAATTATCCCAATCCATTTAACCCTAACACGACTATTTCTTACGAGATTCCGGAAAGCTCAGACGTAAGTATCAAGGTCTTTGATTTGCGTGGCCGCCTGGTCTGGTTTGTCAGCCAATCACATAACACCCCCGGAATTTATGAAATACTATGGCAAGGGATAGATAGTTATGGTCTAGCTAAAGGAAGTGGTGTGTATGTGGTCCAGATGGTTAGTGGAGACTTCCAGGCGACTCAAAAGATTTTACTGATTAAATAACAATCAGCATTGCCAGTGTAGAGGGGTTTTCTGAGTCCAGGAGTCAGAAAAACACTCCTGGAAGCAATCCAGGTGATAGAGCTGGGCTTATCTACCCACAATACTCCATTTATCGATTGGTTGCTTGAATCCAAAACCCAACGAATAGTATACATTATCGCGGGCTGCATCACTTCTATGTATGCCCACAAAGGGTGTCAGAGTGTAAACAGATTTTTCCTGCTTGATATGCCTTCCCAAAAGAAGATCCTGAGTGTTGGTGACCCGAACAGGGGATCGAATATGGTTGTGCTGAGCTACCACAAAAAGCTTGTCTGTTCCTGTCAGTAACGAGGGGTGATATCCAACCCAGCCACGACCGTCAATACTCCAATATGAAACACCCAGGTCGACAGCAACATTGACCGGACCATTTAAAAATTGCCATTTAACATCGCTCATCAGCGCCAGCCCAATGTTTGAACCTCGTGTAAGCTTGAAACCAATTTCGGTGTTGTGTGCAAAGCCGCGTCTCAGCATGATGCTTCCATCAGCAAAAAAGGCATCTTCAGACCCAGAGGAAGAGTCCTCCAGGGAAATGATGTTGGTCATCCAGCTCAGGCCAATTCCAGCAGATTCCTGGCCTTGTGGCAAGACATCAGGCCCTTGAAAGGTGCCCATTGGATAACAGGATATAAGTAAGATTATACAAACAGACAGCAGTGAAGCTCGTTTTATCATTTTTAACCCCTTAGTAATAGGCAAAAGATATTTTTTAAGCCATAACAATGGAATAATTATTTCATTCAGAGGTGGCACATTTCTGTTACTGCTTGTATATATTAGCTGTCCAGGTGGATCAGCATGGTGGAATTGAATTCCACAGGGTAGTAAAGTTAAAAAGCCCTTAAGCGGGCCAGGAGTTCGAAAGTGTTGAAGTTAGGCCTTCAGAGGATTGTATCGCTAATCGTTATTATTTTACTCGTTTTGAGCTGTTCAGACAGAGATGTATCAGAGCTGAAGAACAAAAAGACCACCCCGAAAAATGTGATTCTATTTATAAGTGACGGTTGTGGCTTTAACCATATCGATGCTACAAGTTATTATCAATACGGCAAAACTGGAGAACAGGCTTATGAAAAATTTCCCGTGAAATTAGCCGTCTCAACCTACCATTCAGAAGGTCCCGTGTATGATCCGGATTCAGCCTGGATAAACGTTGACGCGCTGAAGCAAAAGCCAACGGACTCTGCTGCATCCGGAACTGCACTTGCCACCGGACATAGAACATATTATGGTTCAATTTCTTATGACACCCTGCGCCAACCGCTGGAAAATTTAGTTGACAATTATGAAAAAGAAGGGAAGTCAACGGGTGTGATTTCAACCGTTCCCTTTAGCAATGCTACACCTGCAGTCTTTGTCGCCCACAATGAGAGCCGCCAGCATTATCTGGAAATATCAAAAGAAATGGTCATGCAAAGTGGTATCGATGTAATCATGGGCGGGGGCCACCCTTTTTATGACCTGAATGGTGGCCTGGTGAGTGAGTTAGCTGCTAGATATGTCGGGGAAAAAGAAAAATGGGATATGAACCAGGGCGGAAAACCCATAAGTACTGAAGATGGTAAATTGATCGCTGAGGCTGAATTCAGATATGTTGGAGGTCGGGAGGTTTGGGAACTGTTAAGCGCTGGTGTTGCAGGAAGTGATGCTGATGGAGATGGAAAGGATGATGCCTGGACTTTCATTCAGGACCGGGAATCATTTCAGAAATATATGCAGGGCGAAACACCTGAGCGATTATTGGGAGTATTTAAATGTGGCCAGACCACCCAAATTACAAGGGGCTGGGACAATGATAATGGCCAGCCGTATTCCGCTCCGCTTATTGAAACCGTACCAACCCTCACGGAAATGACCTTAGCGGGTATCAATGTTCTTGATGAAAACAAGACGGGCTTTTTCCTAATGGTCGAAGGCGGAGCTGTTGATTGGGCCGCCCATGATCAAAAACTGAACAGAACCATCGAAGAACAAATTGATTTTAACATGGCTGTTGAAGCAGCTTGTGAGTGGGTGGATAAAAACAGCAGTTGGGATGAAACACTGATTGTTGTCACCGCCGATCATGAGACCGGATATTTAGCAGGTCCAGGTTCTTTTTCTGATAGCGCCCAGACAATTTCAGAAAAGTGGAAACCAATTATAAATAATGGCAAAAACCAGTTACCTGGTGTTGAATGGCATTCAAAATCCCATACAAATCTGCTTGTGCCACTTTTTGCAAAGGGATCAGGCGCTGAATTGTTTTTAGACCGGTTGAAAGGCATTGATCCAGTTTACGGGAATTTTATTGACAACACGGATATTGGTCAAATTTTAAAATCGTTCTAACAAACAGATAAGGCCTCATTGAAAAGGTATGAAAACAGTACAACTTTCCAGACATGGTGATAGTTCAGCTATTAATTTGGTGGATACGGATAGACCGCAGCCATCACCAGACCAGGTTCTGGTTGAAATAAAAGCTGCCAGCCTTAACCATCTCGATCTCTGGATACGCAGAGGTCTGCCCGGACTGACTATTCCCCTGCCCCATATTCCAGGCAGTGATGCCTCCGGTGTCATTGTAGACGTCGGTGAAAATATTGAGAAATGGAATCCGGGTGATGAGGTGGTAATTCAACCTGGAACCTTCTGCGGGGTTTGTGAGCAGTGTCAATCCGGTCGCGAAGATATGTGTCACTCCTATGGAATCCTGGGTGAGACAGAAGCCGGTGTTCAACGCGAATTTATATGTTTGCAAGTCAACAATATTGGCCCTAAGCCCAAGAATCTTAGTTTTGCCGAAGCTGCGGCACTGCCCCTGGCCTCCCTTACCAGTTGGAATATGTTAAAAAACCGGGCCCAACTGAAGCAGGGTGAAACCTTGTTGGTTCTGGGTGCCGGCTCGGGCGTGGGTAGTATGGCGGTTCAAATGGGTCGCTATCTTGGTGCAAAAGTGATAGCCACAGGCGGTACTGAAGCAAAACGATCCCTGGCCTTTTCCCTGGGTGCAGATGAAGTCCTGAATCATCGTCAGGAAGGTTTTTCAAAACAGGTCAAGGCACTGACCAAAGGACGTGGAGCCGATGTTGTCTTTGAGCACATCGGTGAAAGCACCTGGATTGAATCAATGAAGGCTCTTGCCACCGGCGGCCGACTGGTGACCTGTGGCGCAACCACGGGTATCAAGGGTTCAGTGAACTTGAGACACCTGTTCTATAAACGGCAATCCATCTTAGGGTCAACCATGGGTTCCGTATCTGATTTTTATGAATGTCTACACCTGGCAGAGCAAAAAGTGCTTATTCCAGTTGTGGACAAGGTTTTTGGTTTTAAAGATGTGAGAGCGGCCCACGATCACCTGGAATTTGATCACTCCTTTGGCAAGGTGGTGTTGGAAAGTTGGAGTTAGGAGTTAGGGCTGGTCATTTTTGTCTGGCTTATCTGATTTTCGTTTCTCACGTTCACTTAGAGCTGCTCCCAGCGCTAAACCAATGGCGATACCTGCCCCAATACTATCCAGGGCAGCACCCACACCTGCACCTATCGCCAGTCCTGCACCAAGATAATGGGCGGGTCGTTTGCCACCCCCCTCTTTAGGGTGATTATTCATTTTTTGCTCCTTTGTTGGGGCTATTGACTCTAGGAACTTAACATAAATGGAGTGAATGTTAGATACATCATTCCCTGGACTATTTAGTAGGTTTCACCATTTAAAATGAATATCCCCTGATTGCATTTGTATATGTGTCGCAGTATCTTTGCGAGCAAAATTTCAACTATCCAGGGGAAGGCTCAATATGCGATTTCTAATAATCGAGGATCAAAAAGACGTTCGTAATCTCATGCAGGCATTTCTGAGTGAATTTGGTGCCAGCGACATGGCTGAAGATGGAATCGAAGGTCTGTCAACTGTGCTGAACTCCATAGAAGAAGACAAGCCCTACGATGCCATCTTTCTGGATATTATGATGCCCAAACTGGAAGGCCAGCAGGTTCTACAGAAAGTCCGCGAGCTGGAAGAAGCCAAAAATATCATGGCCCCCAATAATGTGAAGATCATCATGGTCTCTGCCCTTGGAGACAGTGAGAATGTCATGGAAGCCTTCAAGTCACAAGCAGATGCCTACCTGGTAAAACCGGTCATGCGAGACAAACTCATCACCACCATGAAAAAAGCAGGCTTGAACCTCCCCGTTTAATCCCCCTCCACCCAAATTATTTAAAACCAGTTGTCAGCCGAGCAACGCGAGGTCAAACTGGTTTTTGTGTATTCAAGCAGAAAGCGGAAACTTGAAATTTGAAACTTTCGGGGAGACACGAATGGCACAAATGATACGAATAAGCACAAAAAGTAGTTTTAGGTTCTCACGTTCGTCATGCTGAGTGAGCCTTCCCTGAGCGGCGTCGAAGGGAAGCATCTTGATCCAGGCATAAAAATTATCCCGTTTAACAACGAATGAAACGAAGACAACGAATCTTATGGATATTTATAACTTACTCAGTTCGTTTGATTCGTAAAGTTCGTTGTGAAAATAAATAGGATGAGAGGGATGTTCTAGACACGAATAGCACGAATGATACGAATTCACACGAATAGAGGCTTTGGTTTCCGGTGTTCGTCATCTCGAGCACTTCGCCTACGCTCAGTATAAACTCCATAGAGGGATATATATCTATGGTGAGTGAAACGCCCCTCGACTCCGCTCGGTGTGACAAATAGGGGTTTGTTGTTTAAAGAAAAAATGGGCTTATCCAAAAATCTGTGTAAATGGCATTGTTAGTTAATCATCCTGTCTTCAAAAAGTATGGCAAAATGATTCATCGCCTGTTTCCAATGTTGAATGGGCATACTCCATTTCTTGGTAATATTCATTAGAGCTA
>JAERTH010000175.1 GCA_016844955.1 Fidelibacterota bacterium
ATGGTTAAAACAGCTGTAGCAGTTTTTCCCCATTTTCAAAAACAGGGGAGCGGTCACTTTATCGGATTGTCAAGCGTGGCGGACGAATTGCTTTCAGCAGAGGCACCGTCATACCATGCCTCCAAAGCCGGCTTCACCAATTATCTGGAAAGTCTGGCGTTGGCCTATAAATCAACCGATATAAAAGTAACCAATGTTCGGTTTGGTTTTGTAGATACAAAAATGGCCAAAGGGGATGTTAGACCATTTATGATGTCTGTGGAAAAAGCAGTGGATCATATGTTCCACTGTATTCGATTAAAGCCAGTGAGGTACACGGCACCAAAAGTTGTGATTCCCCTGATAAAATTTCGCAGATTCATGATGCGTCTGGGCGCGACTTGATCCATCCGACTATAGCCAGAAAGGATAAAATTTTGACGAAGCCTGCACTTCTTGAGTACTCTGACCTGAAAACCTTATATAGGGTTGGTGCCATTGCATCCATCTTGCAATTGGTCACAATTTTTAGCTATGCCTTGATCGTGGCAATATTGGGAATGCGTGTCACCAGTGCCGAGGCGTTTTTTCTCATTCAGGAGTCAAGCTACTGGGCCAGCCTTTTTCGTGTGGATTTCCTGCTCATGATATTGGTGGGTCTCTATCTGGGTAATTTCCCGGCCCTCGTGGTTTCATTGTGGCGGGTCAACCCCATCACCACCATGTTTGCCGGGTTGTTTACACTTGCAGCTGTGACGGTGAGTTTTGCTGGCGAGGCAACCTTTGGCCTGCTGCATCTGGGTGAGTCCTATGTTGCTGCATCAAGCGATCTGGAACGAAGCCAGTTGGTAGCTGCCGGGGATGCATTGTTGGCCGGAGGTTGGTGGAACAGTACGGGATCCTATGTGACGGGCATTTTGCTGCAGGGTGGCGGTGTTATGATATCCATTGTTATGCTGAGCAGTTCCAGTTTTAGTAAAATTACCGCCTGGGCAGGATTGATAGGTAACGGTTTTGATCTCCTGCAGCACCTGATTTCACCCTTTGCTCCCGGTATCTCGGAATATTTATCCTTCGCCATGATTCTGTATCTTATCTGGTATCCCATGATGGCCCGTGATCTGTTTCGCCTGGCGAAAAACCAGACACAGGATAAAAAGTAATCGATAAATGGTAATTTATATGGAATACGATGCTTTCAAGACGATCAGTCTTTTCCTTGTGACGGGGGCAGAATGAAGTATAGACTGATATTTCTGGTTCTGACTACAACTATTTATTTCGCCGCATGTGGTGATGGCCTTAATGTGGATGATCGGGCCTGCTGGGACAACGCTGTGGGATATGACCCAGCTGACTCATTGACACAGAAGGATGCAGCGGTTCTGGATGAAATCATCGCATTAAATGATTTGTCAGAATGGTCCAGTAGATATGATTGTGATAATGAAGATGGTGTATTTGAAGCCATTGAACTGGGTACACAGACCTGGGAGAACTCCAGGTTAGTTCAGTTGGAGCTATCATCCTATTCTGGACTCTCGCTGCTCCCGGAAAGCATTGAAAATCTCCAGAGCCTGGAGCGGCTGGTGGTTTCAAATTGTGCCTTGCGTTCCATACCTGGCTCCATCTGTAGCATGAAAAGACTTAAGACTCTGGATTTGAGTGGCAACAATCTGGAAGCGTTGCCTGATACGATTGGCAGGTTGGACTCACTCCTCGAGTTGTCATTATCTGGAAATAGATTTGTACATTTGCCGCAATCCATTACCAGTCTCTCAAGCTTGACATGGCTAACAGTGACTGGTAATGGCCTGGTTGAACTTCCCTATGACTTTGGTGCGCTCTCGACCTTGAGTCTACTGTATTTAAGCAGGAATGAATTGCAGGACTTGCCCTCATCTTTCAAGAATTTGAATCGCTTGTCTAATCTCCAGTTGGATCAGAATTCCTTCGAGATTATTCCCGCTCCGGTTCTGGAGCTGTCAGCATTGGTTAGCCTGAAGATGAATAATAATCACATTACCTCGATTTCGGATTCTGTACCCGGACTGGCATTGGTAAGCACCATAGAGCTGCAGTATAATCAGCTTGATGCGGTGCCTGCATCCCTGGCCTCTCTCCCCAATATTGCTACGCTAAACCTGGAAAGGAATCAGATTGATTCTATTCCGCTTCTGGACCATTGCCCCTCTCTGAAAAGATTATATCTGGATGGCAATTTAATGGGGTCACTGCCGGCAAGCCTTGCTGGGTATGTATCCGTTGAGGTACTTTCGGTGGAGGGCAATAGGGTGAGGTCCATTGCTTCTGCTTTGGGTGGATTGGAGCACCTGGAGACATTGATCTTGAACCACAATATGATTTCGGGAGACATTTCGCCATTATGGGAGTTAGCTACATTGAAACAATTATCCTTGAATTCAAATGAAATCGAGCAAATCTCAGCCTCCATCGAAAATGCCACGGCGCTACAAACGCTTTACATCACTCATAATCGGTTAGACACCCTTCCCGTGGAAATTGCTTCTCTACCAGCGTTGCAGAAGATGGATGTGGCTTTTAATCACTTGTATTGTAACGGAGGGGGCGTGGATTCAACCCTGATTCCGGAGTCGCTGCTTGCTGGCGGTCTGATACTCAACTTGAATTATCAAAGGTGCTACTGATTGTCTGGTTTTAAGGTGCAGGGGAAGCATAGCTGGCCCGCGAGCTGTAATGCGTCTTGGTTTCGAATAAAGAAGCAAAAAGGATGCTGCGAATGAAGCAATTTGTTATACACCCCATTCTGAAAGATTTGCCTTATGAAATAATGAAAGACCCTGAAAAGGAGGCAATTTTCAGGATTGTTGCCAGGAAGAGGGTTGTGGGTGATAAAGGGCGCCGGAAATATCAAGCTTTCTGAGTCTGAACTTAAGAAAATGTTAAAAAGTCCGTGACACCAGAATAAGACAAGGAAACCCAATGGGATATTTTGATTCAAAACAGAACGTAGAGGATTACATCAGGATTGCAGAAGGTTATGATGGCCGCAAGCTAATCCAGAGGCTTAAGGCACACTTGCCCAAAGAATCAAGCGTCTTGGAGTTGGGCATGGGGCCAGGTACGGATTTGGAGCTGCTGGGCGAAAACTATAAAGTGACTGGCTCTGACAGTTCAAAGGTTTTTGTGGAGCGCTATGCCGGTCTTCACCCAGATGCAGATGTGTTGGTGTTGGATGCCGTTAATATTGATACACCCAAGCAATTCGATGCGATCTACTCAAACAAGGTTTTGCA
Organism: Fidelibacterota bacterium; assembly: GCA_016844955.1. Classification (GTDB taxonomy): domain Bacteria; phylum Fidelibacterota; class UBA8477; order UBA8477; family JABMPR01; genus JABMPR01. Next base: position 3,258 of record JAERTH010000175.1, read on the forward strand.
GCATTTGACCATCACTGAGATGACAGCATCACTAAAGGCTCAACATAGAACTCTCAATAGTGGTGGAATGGCCCTGCATTCATTGTGGCGGGGTGATCAATGTGAAGCATTCGGGGAGATGATTTCTCAGCAGTATACTCTGGAGTCATTTAGCGACCTGATTGAAAATCAGTTTAAAATAGTTGAATCCTGGACGTACACCGAAATGGAAGAAAATGATTCCCTGGGGGTCATAATAGGTCGCATCTAATCAGTCAGGTCCGGGTTGTATTAAGGCGGTTCGCATTGCGTATCGTTGAGGTAAAAACAGGAGGGTATTATGAGGAAACTGTTGTTATTAATGTTTGTAACCTCATTGGTGTGGGGTCAGGACTTCACCCTTCATGTACCGGGTACGGTGCATACTTATACCTTGCCCGTGGACACCTGTTTCCGGCAGGTCAATATTGACAATTGGGTCGTGCGACCATCCTCAGCAGCTCCCATCTTCAGTCTGGAGTTAACGTTTCCAGACAGTCTGGAAACGCCGGTGGAATATCTGTTTCTGGGCTTTTTGCATGGGCGTATGCACGCGGAACGCTATAATGATACTCTGAATCTTACCGCAACACCCTATTCGCTCAATGACAGCATCTGGATTGAGGAAGTGGAGTTTGATGGGGACACACTCTGGGGTGTACGCTACCTGAACTTTCCCGGGGATAGTGTTTCAGGATTTGATCTGGATATGTCCAGCGATACTATTGATGTCTATCTGGATCATCTTCGTTTTCAGGTTGCAGCAAACATGGCGTCCAATTGGTTGAACTTCCAACCCATGGCGTTGGGAAATATCTGGAAGTACATGGGACCCTTTCCCTTTTTTGAAAGGGAGCGTTGGGAGGTAATTGACACGTTTAGTTCGGTTGACACAACATTCTTTATTGTTGAGCAACAAAAGAAATACCTTGATGATTTCAATGGAGCTGTAGTTTTTGATACCCTGGACTTCTACATCCTTGAAGGAGATAAGCACCATGTTTTTGCCGACTCCTATGGTTTTAGGGGACCAAAGGCCGACTTCACTCCGACTGAAGGATTGTACGAAGGTGATTTTGAGGGGTTGATCCCCATGGCTGATGGAAGCCTGGCCTATGGATACATAGGTTTGGGGGGCTCCAGATACCATAAATATGGTATCGGATTTGCGGAAGATTTCGGAGATGGTTTTGGTCAAATCATGGGTCTGGTGGGATACACCGTAAACGGAGTCAGTTCAGGTGATATCAGCACCATGGTGGCTGTGGATGATGATTTCACAAGTCAGCCGGATCAGTTTGAGCTGAGTGCTTTTCCTAACCCTTTCAATGCGTCCCTAAATATTCACTATACGCTTTCTAAGAATGCACCAGTCTCTCTGACCATATATAATATGAATGGTACCCCGGTTCATGAGCAGGTTTCAGCCATGCAAGTAAAGGGTGACCATCAATACTTCTGGACAGCACCGGACAACCTGGCTTCAGGTGTTTATTTTATCCACATCGGTGGACAGGGTTTGTCTTATACACAGAAGGTGCTGCTCTTAAAATGAGATCGTTGGTGTTGTTTTGGGCGAAGATGAATGAAGAGCGTGGATAATCCCGTTCCCTCAGATAGAAACCAATTGCCAGATGTAGGAAACACTGTGCAGCCTATGGGTATAAAGCAAAGTACCAAATAATGAAACTACACAGCGGTTCAGGTTTTTGGCGATGGTCAGCTCATTGCGCCCTGTGGGATGAACTGTGGTATTTGTTACGCTCACCTCCGCGAGAAAAAGCAATGTGCCGGCTGTAACTTTGAGGGTGAACATAAACCAAAACATTGTCAGAGTTGTGTTATCGTTAATTGTGAACACTTGCCCACCAGCAGCCCAGCCTTTTGCTATGAATGTGAAAAACATCCCTGTCGCAGATTGAAACAGCTGGATGCCAGGTATCGAAAAAACTATGGAATGAGCATGCTGGAAAATCTGGATTACATAAAACTTAATGGCCTAGAGGCATTCCTTCAGGTCGAGGAAAAAAGCTGGACATGCAAGGGTTGTGGGGCAGTTTTATCCGCTCATCGGGATCAATGCCTGGAATGTGGAAGGGCGTGGAGATCGTAACCAAGGGCAGTGTAACGATTCAGGACAATCCGTTTCATGTTGAATTTCTTTTGCGTCAGGCTTTAACAAAACACCATGTAGTTTAATTAAAACCTCACCCGTGATAGTTAAAACAATATCGCTCAATTTCCATGTTTGAACCAGAGTGAGTGATTTATGGTCCTTGAACTTTCCACCTGCTTTGGGGTAACAATCAGTGCGATGCGGAAAGTGCGTTTCAGTCGGGTTAATAGCGGGCAGTTGTGAAGTCAAAAAATCTTAATGAGGGACACCGAAATTCACAAAATCTTACGCTAGTAAACAGGCGGATTGGTCCCTGTGTAGATATGGAACAAGTAAATCTTTCCGCTTGACATGTGAAATCACCACCACTAACTTGAACACATGTCCAAATCTGGTGAACAAATGTTCAGGGCGCAATGAGTCCACAACTCGCAGATAGAAACCTGTTGCTGTTAGAGGCTGCCCGTCTCTACTATGAACACCATTTGAATCAGGCGCAGATTGCTGCCAAGCTGGAAGTCTCCAGGCCTGGTGTTTCAAGACTCCTTCAAGAAGCTCGCGATACCGGCATTGTGAAAATCCAGATTGTTGACCCTAATGCCAGTGGCACCCGTTTTGAATCAGCATTACGTGAAAAATATGGTCTCAAACATGCCATCGTGGTCCCATCAGATAAAAATGATGATGTGCTCAAGTCCCGTCTGGGGTCGGCACTCATTCACTTGCTGGATGAATTGCTGGCTGAAAATACCACGCTGGGTGTATCCTGGGGCTCAACCCTGCAGGCCGCCACCGAACACCTCACATCCCGCCCCATTAAGAATATGACCGTGGTTCAGCTCAATGGTGGTGTTTCAAAAGCCGAGCTGGACACACACGCCAGTGAGATCGCTGGACGCATAGGTGAAAACTACCGGGCCATCCCCTATTTACTACCCCTCCCGGCCATTGTTGACACGGCTGAGCTTAAAACAGCCATCACTTCTGACAGACATATAGCAAAAACCTTGAAGTTGGCCCGCGAGGCAGATATTGCGGCCTTCACCATTGGTGCTTTTGGATCCAAATCAGTACTGGTACAGGCGGACTATTTTGAAGAGGATGAGGTCCAGGCATTAATTCAAGCAGGGGCTGTGGCAGATATCTGTTCCAGGCTCATCAAGGCTGATGGATCAATTTGTTCTCCAGAACTGGATGACCGCACCATCGGTATTGAGCTGGAGGAACTTAAAGCCAAGCCCTACTCAATCGCTGTTGCCGGCGGAGCTGACAAGGCCATGGCCATTAAAGCCGGATTGGCCGGCGGATATTTTATCAGTCTGATTACAGACGAAGATGTGGCTTTATCACTATTGGGTGAGGATTAAGATGAGCATTTCAATCGCTGTTGGCGCTGATCACGGTGGCTATCCACTGAAGGAAGCCATTAAGAAGTTCCTGGTAAAAGAAGGCTATCAGGTCATCGATTGTGGAACGGATTCCACGGATGCCGTTGATTATCCAGTCTTTGCCGCAAGGGTAGCGCGAAAAGTGGCAGCTGGTGATGCTCGATTTGGTGTTATTGTGGACGGAGCCGGCATTGGATCCTCCATGGCCGCCAACAAAATTGCCGGTGTAAGAGCCGCCCTGTGTTATGACCTCTCAAGTGCCAATAATGCCCGCGAACACAACAATGCCAACGTTCTGACCCTGGGGTCGGGGTTAATTGGCAGTTCTCTGGCCCAACAAATCGTTAAAAAATTTATTACTACGGAATGTACCGAAGATAGACATTTAAAACGGGTTGGTATGATCGATGATCTGCAAACCGAAAAAGGAAATACTGTAAAAATGGAAACACCTGTAAAAGATCAGGGTCTGGGAGCACTCTCAGATCAGGATATACTTAGAATCGCTGAACGTGTGGGGCAGATTGTCCAATCAAGCGCCGGCAATGTCACTCCCAATGAGCCCTTTGTGGCTGGCCACAACCACCAGGACAGTGATATGGTCTGTCGTTGTGGAGTGTGTGCTGATAAACAGCCCGACACCTACCGCAAATTTATGGATTTTGGTGTGGAGCGTCTGGGAGTCCATGACGGCACAAACGCAGCATCGGTTCCTGAAGATGTGGCCAAATGTATTGATCACACAATTCTCAAACCAGATGCCACAGAATCTGATATTAAAACCCTGTGTGCAGAAGCGGATGAATTTCAGTTTGCCACGGTCTGTATCAGTCCCAGTTATGTGCCGCTGGCCGCCAAAGAACTGGAGAACTCCAGCGTCAAGGTTTGTACCGTGGTCGGATTCCCTTCCGGTGCTCACCATCCCAGCATTAAAGCCCTGGAAACCCGTCGGGCCATCCGTGATGGTGCTGAGGAAATTGACATGGTGATCAATGTGGGGGCCCTGAAGAGTGGCAACGACGAACTGGTATATCGTGATATTCGCATGGTCTGTGAGGCCTGTGAAGATGGTGGCGCTATCAGCAAGGTCATTATCGAAGCAGCATTGCTCAATGATGATGAAAAGGTGCGGGCCTGTACCCTGGCCAAGAAAGCCCGGGCTGATTTTGTCAAGACTTCAACTGGCTTTGGACCCCATGGGGCTACCGCAGCAGATGTTGAATTGATGGCCCGGACCGTTGCCAACACTGGAATCGGTGTCAAGGCCGCAGGTGGCATCAAAAGTTTTGAAGATGCTCAGGATATGATCAAAGCTGGAGCCACAAGAATCGGCGCCAGCGCCGGCATCGCCATCGTGAAAAAAGCCAGATCCATCACGATATCAAGTTGACGGAAAAAGGTTTTCAGGTTTGTCTCCCTGAGCCCGTCGAAGGGTCTGTGATAAACTTTAACTTAAGAATCGTCATACTTCGACAGGCACAGCAAGACGATTCTCCAGTTGAACGTGATGCTGAGATTTAGCAGCCAATTAAAAGGAATATGAAATGAGTGTAGACCTAAGATCATATGTTTTTCTAGACAACCTGCAACCCCAGCATGCTGCGTTCTTTTGCACCATTGCCAGGGGCTTCTTGCCATTAACCGGCATGGCATCGCTCTATGTTGAGATTTCACCGGGAATCGAGATCAACCGGATTACCGATATTGCTCTGAAATCCACCAATGTGACCCCTGGTCTCCAGATTGTGGAACGCTTGTATGGATTGCTTGAAATTCATTCATTCTCCCAGGCAGATGTGCGTCAGGCTGGTTCCGCCATCCTTGAAACACTGGAACTAAAGAAAGAAGACCGCTGGAAACCCAAAGTGGTGTCAAGTCAGATCATCCGCAATATTGATGACCATCAGACCCAGTTGATCAACCGCATGCGTCATGGTAACATGATCATCCCGGGAGAATCCATGTATGTCATGGAATGTGTACCTGCAGCCTACGCCGCTCTGGCTGCGAATGAAGCTGAAAAAGCAGCCGATATCAACATCCTTGAAGTAAGAGCCACTGGAAGTTTTGGCCGCGTTTATCTGGGTGGAGAAGAAAAAGATATAGATGTGGCCTGGCGAGCTGCAGAACACGCACTTGAAAATGTTGATGGGCGTGATCCATCTAAGGATAAGAAGTAGAAATTGATGGGATTTGTCCTCCCGAGCTTGTGTCATCCTGAGCGGAGTCGAAGGACGAGGAGTGCAGGACAAGCCGATCACAATGAGTCGTCGCACTTCGACAGGCTCAGCGTGACGATTCTGAGAAAACTGAAAAGATGATTAATAAAACTAACACAAAGAAATAAAAAACAGGAGGCAATACAATGTCTGAAGCACTAGGAATGTTAGAAACCAGAGGCTACCCAGCCGCAGTTGAAGCAGCAGATGCCATGGTCAAAGCGGCCAAGGTCGAATTGGTAGAATATGAAAAAACAGGTGGTGGTTACGTAACCGTTGTGATCCGTGGTGATGTAGCAGCAGTTAAAGCAGCCTGTGATGCTGGTCGTGCCGGCGCTGCCCGCGTAGGTGAGATCGTAGCCGTTCATATTATTGCCCGTCCTCATCCAAATGTGGATGCCGTTTTACCACTGGGTCGCGCAAAAGAAGGCAAAGCCGAACTGGCCAAAAGATCCTAAGCGTCAGGTGATCTCATGATCCTGGCAAAAGTTGTTGGGACCGTTGTAGCGAGCCAGAAAGAGTCCAGTATGGATGGACTCAAATTTCTGACCCTGCAACAGGTCGATATTGAGGGCAAAACCACGGGTGGATTTGTCATTGCGGCAGATGCCATGGGTGCCGGAGTCGGTGAAATGGTGCTCTACGCAAGTGGAAGCTCTGCCCGTCAAACCAAAGTCACAGAAAACCGTCCCTGCGATGCCGTAGTGATGGCCATTGT
>JAERTH010000176.1 GCA_016844955.1 Fidelibacterota bacterium
TTATATGACATCCCTCCTACTTCCATACTCTCAGAACTTAACTCCTTCCCTACTCATTTTAATACTGGTGTGTCATTTAAGCAAGGCACTGAAACCTATGACATCCAGATTAAATCCACTGACCTGAAGACCAAAAAGGACAGGAATATAGCCGATTTAAAAAACCTTAATGTGAGAAGCGCTCAAGGTTCTCAGTTTGAGTTACAGCAAATTAGTGGGTTCAACTTTACTACTGGTTTGTCTACCATAAAGAGGACCAATCAGGAAAAACAAATTGAGTTAGTCTTCACCTTCCTTGATGAAGTGAACGATGAAAACGACCTGTTGGAAGGCGCTCGTCTTGAAGTGGATGAATTGGTAGAAAATATCAACCTGAATTCGGATATGCTGGTGGAGGTCATTCATGAAGAAGATGATCTTGGAGAGTTTGGATTCTTAATATTTATGGCCATTATCCTTATATATATGATACTGGCCTCAGTATTTGAATCCTTTTCAGTGCCTGTGGTTATGATGTTCTCCATACCTATGGCAGCCATAGGCTCATTACTTCTGTTAATTTTAACAGGCACTTCATTAATGAATGCCAATGTGTTTACCGGATTTCTTATTCTCCTCGGTATTGTTGTGAACAATGGCATCATCATGATCGATTATTCCAGGGTGCTTCAAAGACGAGGCTTCAATGAATCCAGGGCTTTGATGATGGCTGGTTTAGCCAGAGTCAGACCCATTCTTATTACCGCGATCACGACCATAATCGCATTGATCCCACTGGCCATGGGCAAAGCGGAATATGTTACCCAAATTGGCGTCCCCTTTGCCATAACAGTTATCGGAGGTTTAGCCCTCAGTACAGTATTAACACTGGTTTTTATTCCTACCATGAGTTCAGGTTTGCGTTCCGCATTGGACTGGATGCGTACGGAAAAACTATACATAAAAATTATTCAGGCCATACTATGGTTTGCTGGTGCCTACTATATCTATACCGAAGTTGACAGTAAAATATGGCAGATCATCTACTTTATCATATTGGTGATTATTGTTCCTGCATCGATCTATTTCATTCAAACCAGTTTGAGGAAGGCCACAGCCAAACTTATTGCCGATGACGAACCACTGCATATAAATATCAGAAATCTGGTCAAAATCTATGATTGGGACAGTCGTTTTATGAGGGAATGGAAATCTGGGCACAACATTAGAAAGAGATTGGGATTGGCCAATGAGTATACTTCCCTAAAACAGTTTGATCAGCTCATCTGGCAGATTCCATTGGTAGGCTTTATGATCTATCTGATATTCGATCACATCGAAAGCGGCCTATGGTATTTCTACCTTCCCATGGTCTTCTATGTTATTACATTGATATTCCTTGAGCCCTTTAAAACCTATACTCGTTATCTAAAAGCTGAGGGAAAACATAAGTTCCTGGCTATTACCATTAGGATCTCATACAGTTTTTTCTACTGGCTGTTTCCAGCATTTGCCATGTATTCTTTTTATATCCAGTATAACCTCATAGGCCTTGTAATTCCCACAGCTTTGTTGTGGTATCTGGCTGCTGCTGTAAAAGCAACTTCTGATAGCCTGTACAATAATAAGACAGATATCAACCGAATAAAAGGAAGGTTTAAAGGAATCCGTAAACTATTCTTCCGCTTTGTTCTGATCATTCCAATAATCGGGAAGAAGAAAGAAGCATTCAAGGCTGTCCGAGGAGTTTCACTTGAAATTACCAATGGTATGTTTGGGCTACTGGGACCCAATGGAGCTGGCAAATCTACCCTCATGCGTATCATTACCGGTGTTTTGGAGCAGAGCTATGGCCAAATCACCATCAATGGTATGGATATTCGTGAGAAGCGAGAGGAATTACAGGGACTCATTGGTTATCTGCCACAGGAGTTTGGTATGTACGAAAACATGACCGCATGGGATTTCCTCCAGTATATAGCCATATTAAAAAAGCATCATGATACTCAGATACGGAATGAACGCATCGAATATGTACTGAAAGCAGTGCATATGTACGACAACAGGGATGAAAAGATTGGCTCATTTTCAGGTGGTATGAAGCAGCGGATTGGAATCGCCCAGATCTTGCTGCATTTACCCAGGATACTCGTGGTAGACGAACCCACTGCAGGTCTTGACCCGAGGGAGCGAATTCGCTTCAGAAATTTATTGGTGGAACTCAGTCAGGAGCGAATTGTTATTTTCTCCACTCACATTATTGAGGATGTAGCCAGTTCATGTAACCGTGTGGCGGTCATGAAAAAGGGCAGTGTGAGATACCTGGGAAAGCCCATCGACATGGCCAAAAGTGCAGAAGGAAAAATATGGATGCTGGAGTTAAGCACCGAGGATTTTGAAGAGCTGAAAGATGATTTGATTATGATTCATCATATGCGTGATGGAGACAGGATAAAAGTGAGGTGTTTGTCAGATGAGAAACCTGCACCTCAAGCCAAATCGGTGAAGGCCAACCTTGAAGATGCCTATTTATATTTGTTAAAAAGCGAAGACTAGAAAATGCTAAAAAATAGATTTCATATCGGACTGGCAATGGTACGCTACAATCTGAAGGTGATATTCGCCAATAAGTTTGTGTATTTCCTAATTGCTGCCATCGCATTTTACCTAATGGTAACCGGTATCATGCTTTTTGCGGATACCAATCCGGTGGAAGAAGACATCTATAACGCCCTCATATTCCCTGCATTACTCATTATATTTTATCCGGTAATATTCAATATTCAGAATGACAAGGACTCCCGAATGCTGGAGATTGTTTTTGGCATCCCAAATTACAGGTACAAGGTGTATTTGCTACGCTTTTTCATAAGTATTCTACTGCTCGTAGTTATCCTGACACTGATGACTGCCTTTCTTGTGTTTGCCATCATACAAACACCGGTATTCTATATGGTGTATCAGCTCATGTACCCCTTGTTGTTCCTATCCAGCGTTTCTTTTCTGGCCGCCACACTGGTAAAAAACGGAAGTGGAGCCGCTGTAATCATGGTTATAATTGGACTCTTTTTCTGGATCATGGCCGAACCTTTGGCCTTCAGCAAATGGAATATCTTCCTTAATCCTTTTAATATCCCTTCCGACATCAGCCATACCATATGGATGAATATCCTCTTACAAAACAGGATTATGTTGGTGGTAGGATCTGTTATTGCCATACTATGGGCCATGATTAATCTTCAAAGACGGGAGAAATTCATTTAGAGAGTCAATTACAGCATCCATTAAATCACAGTGATCCGATCACCAGCTGATTTTTTCCATACATTTTTTTACTTTTTCACGTTTTCATCGTAGATAGTTATATCAGAAGCATCTGATTTGACCACTTATGGAGATACATAGCATCACTAATAAAGTAAACCAAGGGGATCTGAAAGCCTTTCAGTTCCTCGTTGAATCACATCAACAATATGCCTTCAGACTGGCCTTC
>JAERTH010000177.1 GCA_016844955.1 Fidelibacterota bacterium
ACCGCACCTTGAACCGCGGCAATGGTCGGGCATTGCATTTGATAGAGGGTTGACATCAATTCAGCCAGAGCTTTGGAATCCTCGACATTTTCTGCATATGAGAAATCCGACACTCTCTTCATATAGTTCAAATCCGCCCCAGCTGAAAAACTTTTGCCTGCCGCATCCAGGATGAGCACGCGGGTAGAATTGTCAGCATCTAACTGTAGTAGCACGGATGTCAATTGGGCAATCAACTCATCGTCGAAGGCATTGTGAACCTCAGGCCGGTTTAAGGTTACCCGTACAATACCTTTATTGGATTTAGTAATTTTTAGATATGAATGCTGCATTGATCTCTACATCCTGAATACGCCAAATGTTGTATCTTCGATGGGAGCATTCAAAGCTGCTGACAAACTTAGCCCCAGGACCATTCGAGTATCAGCAGGATCAATTATTCCATCATCCCATAAGCGTGCACTGGCATAATAGGGGTGTCCCTGAGTCTCATACTGATCCAGGATAGGTTGCTTGAATTGGGCTTCTTCATCCTCTGTCCAGTCTATGCCTCTGGCAGTAAAATTGTCCCGTTTAACCTGTGCCAGAACGTTTGCGGCCTGCGCTCCACCCATCACTGATATCCTGGCATTGGGCCACATAAAAAGCATGCGGGGTGAATAGGCTCGTCCACACATCCCATAGTTACCCGCACCAAAACTGCCACCTATAATCACTGTAAATTTTGGTACCTTGGCGCACGAAACGGCAGTAACCATTTTTGCACCATTTTTCGCGATTCCAGAAGCTTCATATTTTTTGCCAACCATAAAACCTGTAATGTTTTGCAGAAATACCAGTGGAATTTTGCGTTGACTACAGAGTTCAATGAAGTGGGCACCTTTCAATGCAGATTCTGAAAACAAAATACCGTTGTTGGCCACAATCCCCACGGGGTATCCATGGATGTGGGCAAAACCACAGACCAGGGTAGTTCCATAAAGTGGCTTGAATTCATTAAATTCTGACTTATCAACAAGGCGAGCGATTACTTCACGAACATCATAGGGTTTTTTTACATCCGCCGGGATTATGCCGTATAACTCATCAGCCTTATATAGGGGTTCGGCAGGTGGTTGAGTTGCCAATGCTTCAGGCTTTTTTCGATTGAGGGTGGAGACAATATCACGTGCAATATTCAGGGCATGAGCATCATCCGTGGCATAGTGGTCTGTCACCCCTGAGTCCCTGCAATGCACATCTGCCCCTCCTAACTCTTCCGCTGTTACAATTTCTCCAGTAGCCGCTTTGACCAGTGGTGGGCCCCCCAGAAAAATGGTACCCTGGTTTTTGACAATGATACTTTCGTCAGCCATAGCGGGAACATATGCCCCACCAGCAGTGCATGACCCCATGACCACCGCAATTTGTGGGATTTTCTTCGCAGACAGGTTTGCCTGGTTGTAGAAAATGCGCCCGAAGTGATCACGGTCTGGAAAGACTTCATCCTGTTGGGGCAGGTTGGCCCCTCCTGAGTCAACCAGGTATATACATGGCAGATTATTTTCCTCTGCTATCTCCTGGGCTCGCAAATGTTTTTTGATTGTTTCGGGGAAGTAGGTACCGCCCTTTACCGTGGCATCATTGCAGACAATTAAACATTCCTGGCCACTAACCCGGCCAATACCGGTAATTATTCCGCCAGAAGGAACTTTATTGTCATACATATCCCAGGCAGCGAACTGCGAAAACTCCAGAAATGGTGAGCCAACATCCAGCAGTTGCCTGACTCGGTCGCGTGGCAAGAGCTTGCCGCGTGAGATATGCTTTTCTCTGGCTTTTTCGCTACCTCCCAGAGATATCTGGCCAACTTTCGCCTGTACATCATCTACCAGGGCTTGCATTGCTTTCTGATTTGCAAGAAACTCAGGGGAGTGCGTATTTACTGATGTTTTCAGAATGCTCATATTCTCATCTTCACCTTAACCAAAGCGCATTGAGATGATCAGGTTTGAGACACGATAGAATCGGCCGTGTCTTTCCTGCGAGCCAGCCAAGCGCCCATTTTATTGATCCTAATAAAGGTATCCCAACCCAATATACATACCGGCATTCCCATCTTGAGGATCCTTGGCCATGCCATAATCTATGGCAACGATAAAGTTCTCATTTAAAGCAATGCGAAATCCAGCACCATAGGCAATGTGTAAGCCTTCCTCAGAGAATTCAGGAAGGGCTACACCCTCAATTTCAAAGGGTGTGATCACCTGACCGAGATCAGTGAATCCATTAAGTGCCAGATACAGGTTCTGGCCACCAACAACGGTGCGAAAAAACTTCCATCTAAACTCTAAATTGGTGAAATATGTAGCGCTTCCAACAATCCGGTTTTTAAGAATTCCACGCAGAGATTTTGATCCTCCCAGGCCTTCTTCCATCTTATAGCTGGACTGGTAAAACGGCAACATGTAGTAGGGTACCTGGCCACTCAGATTCCCCTGATAGCCAATTCGATAAGCAAATGACAAATCCCGCTCGATAATGGTGAAATATTGTCTATGGGTCAAGGTCAGTTGGGTATAGGGAGTCTCTGTGCCCAAAAACTCTGGCGCCAGGGTAATCAAAGCCTCTGTCCACATCCCAGACATTGGGTTCGCTTCTTGATCACGGGTGTCGTACACCAAGCCCAATTTCAGATAATTTGTTGCTCCACCATCCGCTTCGTCTGCTGGAATCCAGCCATTGCTCACATATTTTTCGAATAGATAGTTTGATGCACTAATGGCTGGCAGAGGAGTGGTCTCATCATCAGCCTTATCGTTGATATCATCAACATCAACATTACCTGTTGTGGTATTCAAAAAGCCCAATCCAAAAATTCCACGAACCTTAGGATGGAGTATCTGTTTCTGGAAGTCAGCAGTAAAGCGGAATTGCTCCCGGGCATGCCTATAATAGGTTCTTGAGATATATGCATCGGTGGAATCTTCATTCTCAAATCCCGCGCGGTACTCACTCTCGAAACCGTTATAACCATAAAACGGCAGAAGTTTCTCTGTCAACAGACTAAGTTCGCTTGTGACTCTGATATCTGCCGGCATGAGATATTTAGAATCAAAGAAGAGCTTATTGATCCCGCCGCCTTTTGTAGTTCGGGAGAGTTCAGAGTAGATAGAGAAAAGGTAATCAGGATACATTGAACCATCACCGTAGTGAAATGGTTGAAGAATGATACCATAGGTAAATCCATTATCAGAATTGTAGGCCACAGCGGGTACTCCACCCCAACTCCAGCCAGATTTGGTTTCCTCGGCTATTCCAAATACCAGTCCGAAAACGAGGAATACCAATAAGATTTTTCGATTCATACCACTCTCCTGTATTGATTAATTAGCTATCTAACAGACTTTCCAGGCGCCAGCTCATTTCCCTGACAAAGTCCTTGTCTGGATCAAATCCCACGATCTTGTATCGGATTTTTCCTGATGGTCCTATTATAAACAGACTTGGGATACCTTCCACACCAAATTTCGTAGCGGTGTCACCGGCATATGCAACGGGGAAGCTAAAATTCATTTCAGCCACATAGGGTTGGACTTTCTGTTGTTCGGCATCCGTTGATGCAGCGATAAAGGCCACCCTCGGATTGTCTTTGTACATATCATAGAGCTTTTGAAACTCCGGCAATTCACGTCGGCAAGGGTTGCACCAGGTTGCCCAGAAATCAACAAAGACCACTTTCCCCAGCATGTTTGAATTGTTGTAGATATTCCCATCCATGTCAGCAAATTCAAACTCAGGGGCCTCATTAAAAAAGGCTTCACCAAGTACTTCTTCTCGTCGTTTCTCCTCCAGGCTTTCCTGGAGATCGTTCATAAACACTTGAACATCCTGATCAGGATTTAATTTGCTGTAGGCCTCTTTCACTTTCTGAGTAATCATCACCTGGTTTGGAGCCAGGCCCATGGCGGTAACATAATCTTCCAGTGCATCAGCGAGTTTGCCCTGTGTCTCAAGAATTAGCCCACGACGTAAGAGGGTTTCGGGTTGCTCAAAATATTCCAGGGCAAATCCAAATGCTTCCAGGGCTTTATCAACCTCACCACTCTTTTCATAGATATTGGCCTGGGTATCGTAGACCATAGCACCCAATTCGTTACGCCACTGTAGGCCAACTTCATTGGCTTTGAATTTCTTGATGGTAAAATCCATGACGCCAGGAGCCTTGTCAAAGAGCATCATCTGATCGGACATAATCCAGGCCAGGCGATTGCCAAATGCTATCTGATCGGTCATTTCGAGGGCACCATTTTCAGGATAACTCTTTAACAGATCAAAAATCTTGTCAAAACGATCTTCATCCTGCTCCATAATGCTGCGCTCTGCAGACTGGACCATAACCATTCCAGCTACATATTCTTCAGGATAATTTTTGGCCAATTCATAGCTGAACTCCATCCACACATCATACTCCAGATCCTGGGCCACAGTATCAGACAGTACCTTTAAACGTTCTGGAGAAATCTCTGGCTCTTTCTCGCAAAAGCTCAGCATAAAGGCTGTGATGATCACCAGAATCAAGGTTAATTTATTTTTCATAGCTCCCTCTTTCTAACGGTTGTATTAATTTTCGTAATCAGAATAATATTTAAATACTGCTGCAATCATCCAGGAATTCCCGTATTGATTGATAAAACCCACATGCCCACCCTGTTCGGTAAGTATTGAAAAAATATGTTCATTCTCAAGGTGACCATTGGGCAGTGAATTCTCAGGAATAAATGGATCATCCCTGGATGCAAGGTAAAGTGTAGGTATCCTGATATCCTGCAAACAATTTTTTGCACTCATTTCCCGATAATAGTGCGTTGCATTTTCAAAGCCATGTAGCGGTGCAGTGGCAGAGTTGTCAAGATCCCAGAACGTACGCGCCCTGGACAATTCCTCGGCCATACTGTCATCATTTATTAAGGCTGCCTTGGATTGGTACTTCTTTAACAGACTATTTCTGAATTTTTTAACATACTGACGGTGCAGGAAACTCTGCATGAAATCGGCGGACCCCTTCAAATCCAGAGGCGTGGAGATCATGGCTGCAGCTTTGATATGCTTGGGCGCATTCCCATTCACCAGATAGTGTGCTACCTGGCTCCCCCCCAGCGATACTCCTGCCAGAAAACGTGTCCCTGAAATATTTCGCTGTGGTAAAAGCACATCGATGAAGTATTTGATATCCTGGTAGAACCCGGCATGATAAAAATTTCTACGCTGATTAATGACACCCCCACAACTGCGCATGTGGAGCACAACACCGCTCCAGCCCCGCCGCTTACATTCATTCATGAGCAGTCGGGAATATCGACTTTCTGAGCTCCCCTCCATACCATGCACCAGAATTAGTAAGGGGCTTTCCGGTGACCCATCAACCCAGTCAGCAGCGATGATATCGCCATCCGGGAGGTCAATTATTTCCCGACGATATTGAGGTATAGCCACAGGCATAAATAAAGAAGCAAATACAGTCTGAAAGTGACCATTGGGAAGCCAGGGTGCTGGATTAAATGCTGGTAACTCAGGAGTATTCATGTTTGTGAAAATACATCCAGCTTTTGTTATGGCAACCCTGGAAAATTCATGCTGTAGCCTATGTTGGCGCCCATCAGGAATCAAACGCTTTTATTTTCAACCCTTTGGAACTACATTTTCACCTATGAAATTCAGTTTAATCATGCGCTTATTTCTGTTTATCCTGCTGACATGTCCTGCAGTGGCCTGTCGCATGCTGGGGGTTATTGCTCTGCCAGATAACTCATTAAGTGATCTGGATTCACTGGGACTTCATAATCCCTATCTCGTGGCAGAGCTTGAAGAATTCAGGCTACAGGGTGGATCAGGAGGCTGGCCCTACAGCAACACGGATGGCTGGGCCATGACAGGCTACTCGATTACTGAGGACAATATCCAATCCCAGACCGTTAGATCTGAGATAGAAGCCTACGAGGATGAGAATTTTTATCTGCATACCTCCAGCTTGTTGGCTACGGATGAAGTGCCCATTCTCATGGGACACTTGCGGCAAACCAGTTCGGGAGCTGATGGAATAGAAAACCCCCACCCCTTCATCTATGTTGATTCTGAGGGGACACAGTTCAGTTTTTCCCACAATGGCGACCTGGACAAAGACTACTTGCGTGAATTAATCGGGGATGATTGGCTGGAGGCGCATCCACCGCAGACTTTTGGTAGTGGTGCCTGGAATGATGATGGTTGGGATGATGTGGTTGATTCTGAATTGTTCTTTTTCTGGATTATGAAAAATGTCGAGGATGAAAATTCACTGCTGACTGGTATCAAACAAGCACTCATGGTTCTTGAAAATGACATCCCCAACTATCTTAAGAATTTCCTGCTGTCCGATGGTGAAAATCTGTATGCTTATCGCAGCTCATTGGCGGATGATATTTACTATTTTGATGCCAACACGGATGTGAATTTACCCTGGTATCTGACACCCGCCAATCACAGTGTGGTCATGAGTACCCCACCCTCTGAAGGAAATGCGGCACATTTGCCTTGGCTTGAATTGGCAAATAAGCATCTGTTGATCTTCAGATCAGATGGTTCCTCGGAAATTCATACCGATATAGAATCCACTGAAATTGAACCAGTACAGCGTCCTGAACTGTCAAAATTGATAGAAGCCTATCCCAATCCCTTTAATGGTCGCACCATCATTCCGGTTACCGTGGAGCAGACGGGTATTTATCATCTAAGTGTATTCGATTTGGGGGGCGGAAAAGTGTTTGAATTTGAACAACCCTGTAACGTTGGAGAGTATACTTTTAGTTGGTCAGGCCAGAATAATAATGGCGATAGATTAGATTCAGGGAACTATTTTTATAGAATTCAGGGTCCTGAATCTACATTCACTGGAAAACTGCTGCTCTTGAAATAAGCGTTTCCCAGCTACTCCAAATACTTATCAATAGCTCCAATCACACTGAAAATCTGGCTATGATCCGGACGATAAGTCCGATGGACATAATCGTTCTCATCATTGATTTCATAGTCCAGGCCATAGGTCTTACCATTGGCTACTATATCCTGCAGAGCTGTGATAAGTGCGTCCACATCGTCGGAGGTTGAGTAGAGACCGAAACTGGCTCTTACCATACCCGCTTTGCGCATGAATTCGGCACTCATATTACCAAAATCTATTTCGCCAAACTCCTCTTCCAGGTCAGCCGCCATCATTTCCTTTACATAGGGGTGAGCGCAAAAGCATTGGTTACGAACGGCAATATTGTAGCGGTCATTAAGCAAGGCTGCTACCAGTCCATGATCAAGGCCATGAATATTGAACGAGATGGAAGCGGCCCTGGGGCATTCTTCCAGGTTTGTGCCCCCATACACAATAATCTCAGGGATCTGAGCAATGGCCTTGATGGCTTTCACCATGACCTCATCTTCTTCTTCGGCCAGAAATTCCATACCAATGCGGTCCAGAATTTCAATGGTGGCGGCCAGAGCGATGGCACCAGGAATGTTGGGAGTACCTGCTTCCTCACGATCTGGGAACTCTTGCTTGACCATATAACGATCTTCCAGAACTCTACTGACCATGCCACCGCCAACTTCTTCCGGTTCAATGCTCAACAGGTGATCCTTGCGAGCAATAACTACTCCAGGCGATCCGGGTGTATAGGTTTTGTGTCCTGAAAATACCAGGGCATCAATACATGATTCTGGGTCGTCGGGAAAATGCATCTGGGTGGGAAGGTGCGCAACGCTCTGAGCACCATCAACCATTAGCAGTGCGCCATATTTGTGTGCCATTCGTGCAATTTCATGGATGGGATTTATGATGCCGGTGACATTACTGACAGCGGTCATTGACACATAATTAATCTTTCCCTTACCTGCTTTGAGTGCTGCTTCCAATTTGGGTAAGCTGATACACATTTTGTTCTCATCAAGACCTTCAACCGGCACATGGAGGACATGGCGCATGTGCTTCCGGTGTGGCAGATCATTTGAATGATGCTCCATAATGGAAACAATGGCTGAATCTTTTTCGGGACGTAGATCTCTTAGAACCCTGGCCATGCGATTGATGCCGGAAGTGGTCCCAGCTCCAGTGAAGAAACAGGTGTAGATATCAGGATCGGCACCCACGAAGGACAGAACCCGCTCATGGGCCCAGGTGTATTCAGCGGTTGAGATGTTGGCAGAGTGATGGAGCTTGCTATGGGTATTGGAATAGTGAGACATGAAATCAGCAGCAACGGTGGCTGCCGGGCGCAACATGAGTGAGCTGGCTGTAGAATCCAGATATATTCGTCGGGATGATTCCCCGCTTACATTTTCATAGGGTGTATCAATCCCAATAAAATCGGAACGAATTTTGTCTAGTAGGGCTTTGCCAGTTATAGAATTGGCCAATGATCTCATTGTTTACTCCCAGTTGTATGTAGCTTGGTTTCAATACTGCAACACTGTGAGAATATACACGTCGCTGGGGATGAACAAATATTAGAGTTGGCGTGGATTAAGTGAACGAAGAGTTAGGAGTTGGGGGGTGGGGGTTATTAATTATTGAAAATAAAGAGGCCATCGAATTGATGGCCTCTTTATTTTTATAGCTTGAGCTGATTTTATTTAATCAGCATCATCTTTACAATTTGCTCTCTACCTGCAGCGCTGATTCGGGCAAAATAAATTCCCGTTTCAACTTGTCGAGCATTGCCATCCAGTCCATTCCACTGCACTGAGTGTTGACCGGCAGACAGATTATCATTGACCAGTTCCTTTACTTCCTGGCCCACAACATCATAGATAGTCAGTGAAACCGGACTATTCGCTGGAATCCCAAACTCAATGGTAGTTGATGGGTTGAAAGGGTTGGGATAATTCTGCTTAAGCAACAATGTCTCTGGCACCAGGAGTCGCTCATCAGTGGCCAGCCATGGGATTGCATGTAGACCAGTTCTCTGGTTGTTGCCTCGGGCTGTAGACCATGTAAACATTGGTGAGGCCACAGCTTTTAAATCAATGATGGTAAGGTCAAAGTTGGTACCGATGATTATCTCAAAATCGCCATTACCATTCAAATCATCAACTGTTGGCGTTCCTTCTGCAGGACCACTTAAAGCGATGGGAAAGCTGGCAACATCACTGCCATCGATATGAAAGGCATGTAGTTCAGCGGCATTTGACCCCACAATGATCTCAGGAGTCTCATCCCCATCCAGATCTGCGATGACGGGAGAGCTATAACAAGTACCGTTTACGCTCTGTGGCCATCCTGGAAGAAGGTTTCCCTCATAGTCCAGAGCAACCACAAACCCATCTAAACTGGTGTAAACCAGTTCCATCATTCCATCATGATCGAAGTCTGTGACCGCGACTGCTGTCCTGATATTTGCAGTTGTGACAGAATAGGTCCAGATAATCTCGCCAGTACCTGAAATGGCATTTAGCTCGCCACCATCTTTACCCAACAAGATTTCAAAATTTCCATCGTTATCAAGATCGGCGACAGTAGTTGGAGCAGCAATGCGTGTTTCCAAATCAAGAGGGAACCCAGTTAGGCTGTTTCCACTCAGGTCATAGGCTCTCAATTTGTAACCATAGGTTCCAACAATGATGTCTTTGGAGCCATCTCCATCCAGATCAGCTATGGAAACACCTTTGTCCATTTTTTCGTTTACCGTACTGACAGGATATCCTGGAAGTGATGTTCCATCATGGTGAATAGCAATCAGGTCATACCCATTACCAGCCACAACTATTTCCAGATCATGATCTCCATCCAGATCGTCCAGAGCGGGTGTACCCTGGAGAAAGCTTAGCGCTTCATATACATCTTCGCCGCTTCCATCGTGTTGGATGACGTAGATTTTCTTGTCCCGGGAGACAACTACAATTTCCAGATCTCCATCATTGTCAAGATCGGCGACTGCAGGACTGCCCATTATCCAGTTTCCTACTGCAAATGGGAAACCATCCAGCTCTGTTCCGTCAAGGGTTACGGCATGGAGCAAATTGTCCTGCCCACCGAATATAATCTCCTTGTTCCCGTCACCATCAAGATCTGCAGTGGCATTTCCACCTGAAATTTTTCCAGCTACGGTAAATGGAAAATTATTACGGTGCATATCGATGCTCATTGTGAATGGCAATACAATCTCATAGGGATTTTCTGTGTCCAGATTTGCCACTACTCTCAGTTCAAAATCAAAGTCAGAAAAGCCAGGTGCATCCTCAGAGACAGAAAAGGCGAAACGATCATCGTAGTTTCCAACGTTATCGCAGGCTATGATTGATCCATATCCGGCTTCGCTCTCAGTAATCGTGATATAAGGATTGGAGCTTAATAATGTTCCAGAGACAGTTTCAGCATCGACGAAATTGCAAGCATTTCCTAAACGAATTGCGATTTCTGCAGTCTCTCCGGGATTCAATTTTCCATCGTCATCACCTTCCACTACTTCCAGCGTATTGTCGATAATGCTCAACTGCGGAAGAACCGGTGGTCCCATATTCAGAAGATCCACAGTGGTGGCATTCAACACGTTGTAGCTCGCATCCTGAACAAATGCTACGAGGCGACAATTTTCTGGTTCCAATGTAGCTGAGGCAACAAAACTATAGCTCTCAGTATAGGGAACACCAGGCTCTAAAGTAATGCTGGTTCCATTGGCATTGGGAATCATATCTCGCATTACAGCATCATGGTTTGGGTATCCATTTGATCCCATGTAGTAACACTCATCTTCAACCAAAACCAGCTGAAGTGTATAACTTCCACTGGCACCGTCTTCAGGATCTATGGCAACCGTGCAACTACCCTGTCCGGATACTTCATCGAAGCTTCCAGAAACAACTATTCCCAGGGATGCTTCACCTTCGTGGGCAGTATTGATGTGACCGGCCCAAGCACCGGAGCTATATCCCCGGTTTACACCATCAACATAGAGGTAGGGTGTACCACCCAATCCGTATTGAGTAAATCTTGCATTGTTTTCAGTTGAGTTAAAAGTATAAAATGGGTCATTCCCAAACCAATAGGTGTGGTAGGAAATAGTTGTGAATACCTCTAGGTTGCTTGCCTGGAGAACCTCCAGGTTAGCCCCTGCAGGGCCGCAACCAGGTCAGCCAGCGCTGGTAAAAAATTCAGCTAATACCAACCTCTCAGCACTATGACCGAATGCAAAAAGCATGAGTACAAGCGCTATACAAATGTTGAGTCTTCTTTTCATCTGGGATCTCCCCTATTATGACGTTTTTAAATACATGTTCAAATCAGCCATTAACATAGAAAAATAAAGGGCTCAACGCCACCGTTAAGCCCTTCGTAAACATTTTGTTAAGGGACTAATTTTGTCACATATGAACTAGCCTGTCTGAGCCAGCTTTTTCCGTTCACCCCGACTCTCAATCAAAGAGTAGAGGACAGGTACAATGACCAAGGTGAGGAACGATGAAACTGCCAGTCCAAAGATGAGGCTTACTGCCAGGGGGCGCCAATATTCAGCACCGCCAGCCAGGTTCAAACTCAGGGGAATCATCCCGGCCAGCGTGGTTACAGTAGTAAGAATAATGGGTCTCAAACGATTACGTCCAGCCTTGATAAGGGCTTCACGAACGAGCATTCCCTTTTTGCGCAAATCATTCACATAGGCAATCAGCACAATGGCATCATTCACCACCACCCCCATGAGTGCCACCACCCCAAAAAAGGCCATAATCCCAAAAGGCACCCGGGTGACCATGAGGCCGAAGATCACACCAATAAACGAAAGCGGTATTGCCAGTCCAATAATGATAGGCTGCTTCATCGATTGAAATTGTGCACTCAGGATTATCATAATCACAATAAATCCGATGGCCATTGCGCGACCCAGGCTGGCAAACGACTCTGAGGCCTCATCCTCAATCCCACCATATTCAACCGTGACCCCATTAGGTACGGCAAGCGCGGCCAGATAGGGATCCATGTGTCTGCGGATATCTGTGGCATCCACGCCTTTAGCCAGATCACAGCTAACTGAGATGTTGCGCTTGAAGTCTTTGTGCTTGATCAATGTTTCACTGCTACCAACCTTCAATGAGGCCACATTTTCAAAGGGCACCATCTGGCCCATCTGATTCATTATATTGAGGTTCCGGATAGCGTCTACAGCATCATCACCGTCTGTGGCCAATTTGACCACAACGGGTATATCATCCAGACCATCTGTGTAGGTTGTTGCTTCCAATCCGATCATTGCGGCAGCCAGAGTGTTACTTATTTCCTGACTGGAAAGACCATAGCTGGCAGCTCGATCGTGATCCACATGGGCTTGAAATTCAGTCCGTCTCACACCCAGGCTTGATTCAACATTAAGGGCTCCCTCAATAGTTTTCAGATCACGTTTCACCTGCTCGGCTACAAAGCCAATTGCCTCCAGATCATCCCCGCTGACATCTATTATCACATTGGTTGAAATGGGTGGGCCTTCGATAATGGTTTGAATCATTATATCTATCCCGGGCATCCTAGAAAGGTGCTCATCCATGATCTCCATGAGGGCTTCAACTGAAGCATCCCGCTCACTGGCATCCACCAGGTCCACATTTATTTGCCCAATCTCAGCACCCTTGCCACCCCCCTGAGCCAGTCGAACATTCTGGACTCCACTTTCACCCACAGTGGATACAATTCGGTCTACTTCATCGAAGGATAACAAATAAGCTTCTACCTCCTTCACCACTTCATTGGTGTAATCAAGTTGACTACCTGCCGGTGTTTTGATATCGAGGATAATTCTTGGTTTGGGGACTTTGGGAAAAATTTGTAGTTTGACCAACTTTGTGTCACTCACTGCAGAAATCCCAACCACGGCAATGGAGGCGAAAAACACCACAGTGATCCCAAAGATCACAGTCCATCGGTGACTCAGTGCCCACCCTACCATGCGCGTGTAGAATCGTTTACCAATCCATTCACCACTGAGCATGCCAGCTCGTTTGGTTACCATCATAAGCTTGGAGGCCAGTACCGGAATGAGAAAGTGATCTGCCAGGAAAGCACCCACTAAAGTGAAAATCACTACTTTGGGAATCACTGATAGAAACTGCCCCATGGTTCCAGACATGTAAATGATGGGTGCAAAAGCAACCATTGTGGTCAGAACTGAAGTCATAATCGGGATGCCGACTTCATCAATAGCCATGATACTGGCATCCTTGCGGTTGAGCCCCTCTTCCATATGTCGATAGGTGGCTTCAGCCACAATTATGGCACCATCAACTACAATTCCCAATACGATAATAAGCCCGAACATTGAAATTCCTGTACGAGCCAGATCAAAGACATACATGAGCGGAAATGATGACATCAGGGCAAAGGGCAAGGCAATGGACACAATAAGTGCATTCTTAAACCCGATACCCGCAAAAAGGACGATGATAACAAATAAGATTCCCCAGGCAGCGTTCTGGTTTAATTGACTCGTTTGTTTCTCAATATCCGTGGCCTGTCTCGCTGTGTACTCATATTTCATCCCGGGAGGAAACTTCTCTGCCAGCCCATCCACAGCTGCTTCAATTTGCTCTGTTGCCTCCACAATGTGGGCACCTGGACGTTTGGATATCAATAGAGTCACACTGTTTTGTTCCTGAAAACGTGAATAGCTCGTAGGCGTTTCAAAGCCGTCAGTCACTGCTCCCACATCTCCAATACGTTTGACATTTCCGGATGCATCCGCACCGAGAATAGTATTCTCTATGTCACTGATTTCTGAATATTTGCCAACGGTTCTGACAAAGATATCCTGCCCCTTAAGCTTAACCGTACCGCCTGGGAAATTCATATTACTGCGACGCAATGCCATGAGCACCTGAGGAATGCTCAAGTTATTGGCTAACATGAGGCTTGGATCTAGCTCTATGGCAATTTCACGTTCTTCACCACCAAACATTTCAACCTGATTGACCCCCGAGACTCGCGTTAACTGATCTTTGATGAGCTCCGCCTGGGTTCTAAGCGTATGGGGTGTAAAATCTCCATAAATGTTAAGTATGCTGATGGGCGTATCATCAAAATCGATATCGGTGACGGTCACATTTTCAATATCATCACTTAGCTCAGGGATAGCCTCATTTACCCGTTCTTTCAGGTCATCTATACTGCTTTCCAGGTCTGCATCGGCAGAAAACTTAATGGTAATGAAGCCCACATTTTGCATGGCATAGCCAATGATATCATCTACATCCTGGAGTTGAGCCAGCTTTTCCTCAATAGGTTTGATAATTTCAGTTTCGACTTCAGAGGGAGCTGCTCCAACATAGGTGGCAGATACAAAAGCATAGGGGATTTCTATATCGGGTACCAATTCTAATGGGAGGGTCAGGTATGCAGTTACGCTGGCAATAAATATCCCCAGGGAAGCAAATAATACCCCCATGGGATGATTTATGGCCTGTTTTGAAATTTTCATGCGATTTCCTTCCCTACTCCACTACGTCCAGAAGGGTGCCATCTTTTACATCATTCTGTCCTTTGACGATGAGCACATCGCCAGGATTAATATCAGCATCCAGAAGAACCTGGGAACCTGAAAGGGCATTAATGCTCACATCCTTGCGAACCGCCCGCCCCTCCTGCTCCAGATAGACAAATGGGGATAAGCCATCGTCCTGTATCAAGTTCAGTGGCAGAACCAAAGCTTCTTCATAGTATTCGAGGACAATTCTAACATCCCCGACCAAACCTAGTTTCATCCCGGTCATGTTTCCTGAAATGCGAACTTCAACATCATAGTTGTTTGAAAAATTCTTGGGCGCCATCCCAATTCTCAGCACTGCTCCTTCAAAGATGCGATCCGGGAAGGTTTTGAAGCTTACCTGTGCGAACTGGCCATTTTTAATCTGACCAATACGGGCTTCAGGGACTGGAACTATAATTTTGAGATGATTCATGTCCGCAAGCACCATGGGGGGTTGAATACCACCGCCGGGGGCAACCAGATCTCCGATATTCAGATTCTTGGCCACAATCCAACCACTAAACGGAGCTCTCAGGATGGTATTGTCCATTTGATTCTTGGCCTGGGTGAAAGCAGCACGGGCATTGTCCAACCCGATACGTGCCATTTCATACTGGTCCGTAGAAATGACATTTGAGTCGAACAGGGATTTTGAACTTTCCAGGTCACGTTTTGCCTTCTCATACATGGATCTGGCCTGGGCGTACATAGTTGCATACACATCGGTCTCAATACTGGCCAGGCGCTGGTTCTTGTAAACATAGTCGCCAATATTGGCCCAGATTGTATCGACCTGTCCCGCAGATTGAAACAGCAGGTTGACCTGATTTTCTGAAACCACTCGACCAATGCTATGGAAATCGATCTGAAAGGGTTGGTATTTGACAGAATCCAGGGCCACAGGCACACGGGCTTCCACTTTTTCCTCAACCTCTGTCTCTCCCCCACATCCCATGAGGATCAAACTGCTCACGATGAGGATTAAAAGTGCTACGAATGTTTTATTGGTTTTCATTACTCTTCTCCAAGGGCACGTGTCAGAGATGCACGGGCGCTGTTATATTCAAAATATGCCTGGTATAGACCGAGTTCGGCTTGATCGCTGGCGCTCTGGGCATCCAGCACTTGCAGTTGGCTGGCCATTCCCTGTTGAAACAGGCGTTGGGCCATATCCACTCCCTTGTGGGCTTGAGCAACCCCTTTCAGTCCAGCGTCAATTTTGCGTGAGGACTCTTTAATGCTCAAATAAATATTCTTCAATTCCAGGAGTAAGTTTTCCTTCACATCCTGTTGCTGATATTCTGATTTGCGATGATCAGCCTTGGCTTTCTGAACTCTGGCTGTGGAGCCAAAACCATCAAACAGTGGCAGGTTGAATCCGATAGCCAGGGAGGATGACTCATTGAAATTTGCATCATCAAAACCGTCATCATTATAAGATTTCATCTCTTGATAGGATCCGGTTAAGGCAATTGAAGGCATAAATTCGGCCTTCACCATTAATATATTTTCCTTCATTAGCTTCACATTGGCTTCCATCTGAGAAAGCAGGGGCTGTCTCGAGATCATCCTGCGTTCCAGCTCAGACAGATCCAGATCATTGTCGATTTCAACTTCCAGGGCTCCCAGGGTGCTGATATCTTTATCAATTTGAATCCCACAGCTGCGTTTCAAGCCGGCGTAGGCCAGTTCTCTCATCTTGCGAGCATTGCTCACCATGGTGGTCTGATTGGCAACCTGCACATCGGCGCGAATAACATCAAACTCAGCAATTTTTCCTTCTGCATGGAGTGCAGTAACGTTGCTCAGGTTCTGTTGCATAACTTTTAGTGAATTCTCCATTACAGAGGTCATTTTGTCAGCCAGCAGAACTCCATAAAAAGCTTTTTTGGTATTCTCAATTACGGTTAGCCGGGTCACATCAGCCGCTGAACTGGCCAGATCACCATAGACATTGGCACCGCGGATTGCTGCAATCACTCGACCCTCAAATAATGGCTGAGTCAGGCTCAAGCCATAAACCATGGTATTGTCTGAACCAAAGGCCAATTCCAGGGGTACCATTTGAATTCCAGTTTGCTGTAAAAATCCATTTTGAGTGCCCTCAGAGTCGTATGAGGGGATGTAGCTTGCTGGATCACTGGGGTCAGACAATAGAAAAACAGGATTGCCAGCAGCATCGATTACTCCAAAGGGAACCGGAAATGACATGGGTTGGGCTCCGATGGCAAAGCTGTGTGAGACCTGGCCAAAGGCAGAGACCGCTGGCAGGGCTGATGAAAATGCTTCCTTGCGTTGTGCCTTGGCCTTGAGCAAATCTTCTTTGGCATTCTGCATACTCACATTGTTTTCTAGGGCCATGGAAATAGCATTCTCCAGGTTTAGTTCCACTGTTTCTGCCCAAAGGCTGCTCACAAAAGTGAGGCTAGCCAGCAGTGTGATCATGCTTTTATTCATGATTTTACTCCATATAAAAATGTATCAATTATTTCATTGGGGTGGATTTCATCCATCTGCATCTCGCCAGCGTTTAACAGGCGAACCTGTCCATGGATCATGCTACTGAGATAACTGGCATAGCGCTGGGCATTCCCCGGTTTTAGTTGTCCGGCATCCATAGCTGCCTGCATTTCCAGAACGACCATATCCCTCAAATTTTTAAATCGTTCAAAAACTTCTTTGCTACAGGCATGATTCTGCAGGATATGGTGGTTGGCCATGACCACATTCATAAAGTCTGTATTACTCTTGTAGTAGTTGAATTGAGATTTAGCCATGAGTCGAATGCGATCCAGGGGATCAGAAACTGAGTCCAGTTGATCGTATAGAAATTCGAGCATGCTGGTAACGGCATGGTCAAAGGCTGAAAGCAAAAGATCATTCTTATTTTCAAAATAATTGTAAAGTGTCCCTTTGCCGAACTCGGCCAGCGCGGCTACATCGTCCAGGGTAGTTTCGGAGAAACCTTTTTGTGCAAAGAGGTGTGCAGCGGCAATGATGATAGCTTCCTTATTGCGTAATTTGTCCCTTTCTTTGCGACTCAATGTTTCATTTATTGAATTTGTGTTCATAATATGACTCCTTGGTCACAATTAAACCTGATGGGTCACACGGTCAACTGAAAACCTTAAACTTTTTAAAAATATTTTCATGAAATGTTGACATACCCATGTACAAGGCATGAGATTTGAATATCTTGGGTCCATGATAAACATTTTCTCCAGCGAGCGATTCCTCCACCATGATACTGGATATGGTCACCCCGAAAGACCCGAGCGACTAAGTGCTTGTATTGATGGGATGAAGAAAAGTGCCCATACCGATCAAATGAATTGGATCGAACCACGCCGGGCCACCGTCGAGGAACTCAAACTTGCACATACCCCGGCTCACATTATGAATGTGAGAAATACAGCTGAACGTGGCGGCTTCAGTCTGGATGCCGATACAACGGTAAGTCCAGAGAGTTACGATATTGCACTTCAAAGTAGTGGAGCCTGGCTGGATGGTATTGATCGCTTAACCGATGCCCAGGAATCTTCCTTTGTACTTTCACGCCCCCCCGGTCATCATGCCGAACGGGATCACGCCATGGGTTTCTGTCTCTTTAATAATGTTGCAGTGGCGGCCAATTATGCGCTGCAGGTAAAAGGACTGGAACGTGTGGCAGTTTTGGACTGGGATGTCCATCATGGTAACGGGACTCAACATATTCTTGAATCTGATCCAAACCTGGCGTATTGCTCCCTGCATCAATGGCCCTATTACCCCGGTACTGGTGCTGAACACGAGACGGGTGATTTTGAGAATGTCTTAAACGTACCGCTTTCCATGGGCTCGGGAAGGGAAGCATATTTTTCTGCCTTCGACAGCAAGGTAATGCCTTTCCTGAAATCCTGGCAACCTGACCTACTCATTATAAGTGCGGGTTTTGATGCCAGCCAGAATGACCCCCTGGGTGGCATGAATTTACTCCCAGAACATTTCGCTGAGTTCACGCGTCAATGTCTTGACTTTAAACCACATCTGCTGGTTGGTCTTGAAGGTGGGTATGACCTGGGCGACCTGGCAGACTGTTCCAGAGAAGTGGCTGAAGTCCTCATCGATCATGAAAGAAAATAATTCATAACCTTGCGATTGCTTAAAGCCTGCTCAAGGTTTATATAGGTCCCCATGTTAGATACCAGACGCCAAGCCAGCCGAGTACTCGGTAAACTTCAAATTTCCTCAACAACCAGACTGGTCAAATTGCTGCTGGCAGGTTTCTTCGCTGCCCTGGTAGCATTTGTCCCAACTTATAGTGGACTTGATCCTGCACCCATGTGGACCCTGTTTATCCTACTGTTTGCAGCTGGCCTATGGGTTACAGAAGCCATTCCTGCATTCGCAGTGGCCATTTTGGTTATCGGTCTGGAAATCCTCATCCTGGGCA
This sequence comes from Fidelibacterota bacterium, assembly GCA_016844955.1. GTDB lineage: Bacteria > Fidelibacterota > UBA8477 > UBA8477 > JABMPR01 > JABMPR01. The sequence continues at coordinate 18,943 of JAERTH010000177.1, forward strand.
GACCAGGTGGCGTGTTCGCCACAGGAGCTAAGGATTGGCAGATTTTTGTCAGTCCATGGTCCAGCCCCATTATGTGGTTATTTCTGGGTGGATTTGTACTTGGTCAAGCGGCCCAGACCACAGGTCTGGATAGAATGATGGCTCGTTTTGTATTGCGCGGTTTTGGCACACGTCCTGCCGTAATCCTGCTGGGGTCTATGGGTATCACTTTCCTCTTTTCAATGTTCATGTCCAATACAGCAACAACGGCGATGATGATGTCAGTTATGATGCCGGTAATTGCGGCCCTTGACAAGAAGGACCCATTTATTAAATCCCTGCTACTTGGTATTCCCTTTTCGGCCAATGTGGGAGGGATGGCTACCATCATCGGTAGTCCACCCAATGCCATAGCCGCAGGATTGTTGTCTGAATCCACTGATATCAATTTCATCCAATGGATGATGGCAGGATTACCCCCTGCTCTGGTCCTGTTTCTTATCATCTGGCTCTATCTGATTTTTGCCCATCCCTCCACACATAAGAGTCTGGATTTACGTGGACTTGAATGGGAAACCCGTACTGGTTCACTGCTCCCCATGTGGAAACGACTCCTGGTTTTTCCAGTGTTTCTACTCACAGTTGGGCTGTGGATGACAGGGCCACTGCATGGCATGCCCACTGCTGTGGTTTCATTTATCCCCATCACTATATTTGCTGTTGCAGGGATTCTAAATGTTGCTGAAATTCGCAAACTTCAATGGGATGTATTACTTCTGCTGGCCGGTGGGCTCTCTCTGGGTGTGGCAATCCAGAAAACGGGTCTGGCCACCTGGATTTTAAGTTTGCTTCCCATGGACTCCATGGGTCTCATGGCAATGGCATTTCTGCTGGCTTATGTCACCACACTACTTTCAAATTTCATGAGTAACACAGCCGCCACCAATATTCTTGCACCTCTGGGTTTGGCTTTGGCTGTGGGCTTTGAGCCGCTCATTCTCATCCCACTGGCCATCGGTGCCTCCTCAGCCATGTGTCTGCCCATATCCACACCACCCAATGCCATCGCATTTGCTACAGGTGAATTAAAAACAACTGATTTCTTGAGAGGGGGTCTGTTGATGGGCTTGCTCGGACCTGCTGTAGCTGTTGGATGGGTTTTCTGGCTATTGGGCTAGGGTGGGATTAATAAAGACCGAGAAGGTTTTTCCCTATTCTGATTGGTGCGCATCGCGATGCGCACCTTCTCCCATAACTGACAAACCTATTTTTTACCCTAGCCAAACACAGCTTTATGGACTAGATGCACCAGAGATGAGTAGGATTCATCTGTAGCATTTGACATACCCATCTCACAGGTTCTGGAGGTGGAATAGTGTCCCTG
>JAERTH010000178.1 GCA_016844955.1 Fidelibacterota bacterium
CCCTATTTGCTGGTCAGAGATCAGGGAAAGGGCTTAACTGATTATATGCTGCGTGAGGTATTTCATCGGGCCGTGCATGATATCGGTATTGATTGCCCCAGGCAAGTTATTGGCCAAATGGTTTTTGCGCCACCAACTCCTCATAGCTTGCGTCATAATGCCGAGTTCCGGATTATGCCGAGTAATCCAGTCAAATTAGGCGAATCTCTTGATTTACAGCGTGTCTTATTCGGCATAATTATAGGCTCTGTAAGAAGGTTAAAAGATGGTCATCAGGCCGGTAACGGCCAGATTTTAAATTCAGGGGTGTAGTCTTTGCAAGGGCCTTTTCTTTTAGTTCAAGATCGGCGTGGATGTATATTTGGGTAGTTTCCACCGATTCGTGACCCAACCATAAAGCGATAACAGAGCTGCCCACTCCATGTTGAAGCAGATCCATTGCTGCAGTATGACGAAGCACGTGGGGTGACACCTTCTTCTTTTTCAGAGACAGGCATTGCTGACTGGCGGTTGCTCTATGTTTATTCAGTAAGTATTGAACCCCATCCGAGCTGAGAAATCCCCCTCGTATATTAGGGAAAAGGGGTTCCGAGGGATCTACGTTGCGCTTACTCAGCCAGGCACGCAATGTTGCAACGGTTTCCTTCCGTAAAGGAGTACAGCGTTCCTTACGCCCTTTGCCAGTACATCGAACATGGGATCCGGGACCCAAAACAATGTCTTGACATCGAAGTGCGGTTAATTCAGAAACGCGCAGGCCTGTTTGCACCATAACCAGCAAAAGAGCCCGATCACGACGCCCTGTCCAAGTTTCCAGATCAGGTGCTTCCAAGAGGGCATTGACTTCACACCGGCTCAAGAACACAACCTGTTTTCGCTTGTAGCGCTTGCCTGGAATGGCTAAGATGCGTTGAGCCAATGCACCATGGCACGGCTCATTTATAGCAACGTAATTGAAAAATGAGTGAATTGCTGCCAATCGAACATTCCGACTACGAGCGCTATTGTTTCGATCCTTTTCAAGGTAATCGAGAAAAGCGCCAATAAAAGTCGTATCAAGATCCTCGAAGTATACCTTCGACGGGACCTTTTTCAGCTTTTGGGCAGCAAATCCAAGGAACAACCGAAAGGTATCGCGATAGCTGGAAATGGTATGCTGGCTTGCCTTCCTTTGGTTTATAAGACGATCGGTGAAGAATGCTTGTAGCAGTTCTGGAAACTCTGCGTTAATTCTCATTATATTGTTCCTCCTTCGTAAGACGTAAAGTGGCCTGCTGCAAAAGCTCCGGCACGGCCGAGATATACCAGTAGGTATCGCTCACATGTTTATGACCAAGATAGGTGCTTAGTTTTGGCATATTTTGGTCAATGTCCATACCCGATCGATACCAAGCTATCAGCGTTTGGATAGCAAATCTGTGACGAAGATCATGCAGTCGCGGGCCATGACTATCGTTTGGACCTCGCAGGCCGATCTGATGTGACAATTGGGTAAAGTTCCATCGAACACTCCATTTTGTCAGACGATCTCCGCGCTCAGATACAAAAAAAGACTGGGATTTCTGTCGCGGATAGATTTTGTCACGCAAAATGGCATAATGCCGTAATACCTTCTGGGTAGAGCTATGAATAGGTACAAATCGAGACTTGCCAAATTTACTATCACGAACGGTGAGTATGGCCTCTGTCAGATCAACGTCATCACGGTCAAGTCCGACAACTTCTTTTACACGCATACCGGTAACCACAAGTAATCCAAACAAAGTTGAATAAGTGGAGGCCCGTAACCCTTTAGGAGAGAAAAGACTTTTAGCCGCCTTGATAAGGTTTTTTATTTCATCATCATTATAGATATATGGTGGTTTCCTATGGTAGGAGGCTTGCAGCAGTTTCATTGGGGGAATCTCAGTACGTGGATCCGCTGCGCTCCGGTACTTGGCAAAGCGCCGTATTACACCCAGCCGAATTGAATGCCATACCGGTTGAGTGTTTTTTGGTTGTGTAGCCCAGCGTAACGCTAGCTCTGTGGTGATGAATGTGGCGCCTTCCTGCTCCGCGAACAGCACGAAATTATGAAGTAAATTGCCAGGTTGGTAAAGCTTAAAGCCGAGTTTACGCCGAACGGCGAGATACTCTTCGACTGCTGTTCGTAAATCATTCATGGTTCCACCCTCCTGGCCAAGGTTGTGCAAGAGCTCGTAACGCCACCCAATCTACCTTGGCGTAAATTTCAGTGGTGTGTGGCTGCTGATGTCTTAAAATTTGACCAATTTCGTTTAAAGTAGCTCCTTTATTAAGCATCTGTGTGGCCAGTGAATGACGCAGCAGATGGGCACCTTTATGCGTTCGCTGGAGTCCTGCACGTTTAAAAGCCCGTCTAACGATATCGCCTATTGCTGTAGAGCTTGAAAACCCTTTATGAGGCGCCAGATGCCGAATGAAGACTCTTCTGGATGAGCAGCTGGGTCGCCCATGGTATAGGTAGGTGGCCAGAGCTTCACCAACATCGTTCAAAAGCGGCAAACGGTCCTGTCGGATACTCTTCCCACGAACAATAAGTTCCCCTGCTTCCCAATCGATGTCTTCTAAAACCATATGAACCACTTCCCCAGCTCGCAAACCGAGACGGGCCAATAAGAGCAGAACCGCGTAATCCCGCTGCCCTATGAGGCTACTTTTGTCGCAGCTCTGCAACAGGAGCTCGACCTCCTCTGGTTTAAGAAATTTAGGCAATTCTGATAATTTCCAATTGGCCACTGTAGGAACACACATAGATAGGTCTGTGGCTGTTTGCCCTTTCTGATAGATACAACGGAGAAAACTACGTAGTGCTGTCACCATCAATTGGGCGCGACCTGGACTACCATTATGAGCATGGCCAAGAATGAACTGTGTAATATCCTCTGGAATTAGTTCTTCTAGCAGGATGACATTTGTACCAAAACGCATGGCCAGAAATTTCCGTACTATTGGAAGGTAATTTTCCACGGTTCTTTGTGTGAGGCCACGCTCCTGGGTAAGGTATCGCCCAAAGTTTTTCTCGATACGATCAAGTGGGCTATCGTTGACAGCCGGTGCAGAAATGTGAATAAGACCATCGGTACGCAATTGCTTTAGCAAAGCTTGAAAGGTTGACTGTTCATAACGGTTGGGGGGATGGCGCGTAGCACGAAATTTAAGGTATTCGTTGATCAGATGATCATCTAACTCCTTGGCTTTAAGCTGTCTTCTTTCAAGCCACAGGCTTAGGGCCGCCACCATCTGTAATTTTATCTGTGCGGTTTTAGTTGCATATCCTTGGTCAAATAGCAGCTTAGCGAACCTGTCTATATGCTTACCTAACGGTCCTGCATATAAACGTTCCAATACTTCTGGTGATTGGAAATAATGATGGATCATGTCTGTCCCCTCCTGGTCTTGTTATATGGGTTTGTTTTATATTGGAGAAGACAGAAAATTATGCCAAGTAGTCAAGTATTTATTTTTCAAGCATCTAATATCATAACAAGATCTTAGAAGGATTGTTTATGAGCTACTCGGCATAATCCGGAACTCGGCATTATGACGATTATGCCGAGCTCGGCATAATCGTCACAACTTTGCAGTGAATACGCTAAAGCAGATAAAAGAACGAGGTGATTGTCCTCAACACGCCCTGCCTGTTTTAGCCGCTTACATGTAATGGTAAGCTTACCATTACATGTATAATGTTGACACTTCATTTATGTTGAGTGAAATTCATTATTCCTTCGTTAATCCCCAAGAATAATAGTTGTTCTCTATTTGCCATCTGCAAAAACTCAACATTAATAAATTGTTTCAATTCAGTTATACTGTTTCCTGTGGAAATTTTTATAAACATAGAGAAAGGAGACAGAAATGAGAAAGAATTTTTTTTCAAGCCCGGCCATGGAGGCAAGACACTGTAAAGGACCTTTGGGAGCCCATATAAATGCTTTCATTCGTTGGATGCAAAGGCACGGTTACTCACACCGTACGATACTGACCAACATTGAGTG
>JAERTH010000179.1 GCA_016844955.1 Fidelibacterota bacterium
ATCGATCGGTTGGTTCATCACAGCGTAATACTTGAACTGAATCTACCCAGTTATAGGCTGGAGAAATCAAAGGAAACTAAAGCTAAATGAACCGGGAAAAATAACTGTCGTTGGACGGGAATTTTAGTTGTCGTTGATCAACTGCCAAAATGGTTAATAAATGTTATTGCCTACTGGGGGTTGCAGCATCCAGGAGGAGACACCAACTTCTGAAATCGCAAATCGGTGTTCCTTGTTCTTAAATCAAAGCAGTACGAATGTCGAACAAGGATTAACAAATGCTGAATTATGAAGTGGCCCGTAGCCATCAACACTCTTCTGAAATCGCAAATCGGAGTTCCTTGTTCCTAAATCAAAGCAGTACGAGTGTCAAACAAGGATTAAGGATTGAAGATTTGTGATATGGCCCCAACTTCTGAATCCGCAAATCCATGTACCTTGTGCTATAATCAACCAGCCTCTAGTTGCGGCGCGTGGGAAAAAAAAGAGGCTGCCTCATAGTGTGAGACAGCCTCTTTTTTGTGAATATAAAAGACTTTATTTAAGCAATAAAATCCGATTGGTCTCAGTACCGGTTTCTGTGCTAAGCACTACCAGAAAGACCCCGGCAGCATATTGCCCGGCATCAAAACTATAACTATGCAGACCAGCAGTCATGTTCCCCTGATCAATAGTTTCCAGGTAGCGACCCCGGATATCGAAGATAGCCAGCTTCGCTTCCATTGCTTCTGGCAGTGAGAAACTCAAGGTGGTCTCAGGGTTAAATGGATTCGGGTAATTTGGATGAAGTGTGATAACACTGGGCAGTTGTGCGATATCTTCATCGATAGTAACACCTTCCGCACGTTGTACTACCCTTAAATTATCCAGAAAAATTCTACCTGTCACAGCTCCATTTTCAGTATCATAGTCAATCTGAAAGCTATCCATGCGATAGGTGCTTCCATCAAGAATACCATTTCCAATCCAGGTACCCACCATATCAGGATCTGATAAATCCCATTCCACCAATCTCCAACCTTCCCAATCAAGGGTATACCAAGTGGAAACTTCTGATGTATTCCAATCTGTACCGTCACCCTCATCTATGGCAAACCGGAATAGATTCATACTGGCATCTCCATAGACCCAGCATTGGAGGATATAGGATGTGTCGAAGTAGCGTGTAGCCGGGGCAGCTGTGTGGGGAATATATTCTCTCAACAAATGTGCACTGGCAGAAGTGTCCCACTCATAGGCAATACTTCCTGATCTCCTCTGAGATGCGGCCCGACCTGAACCGGGGAGAAAAACACTGCTTGAGTAGCCCCAGGTGGTAGTTGCTCCAATGGTACCTGCGGTAGATCCACTACCCTCTGGATCCCACCATTCACCAGTCACGTTGAAAGACTCCAGATTGGTAACGAGAGAATAATGTTTATTGAAAGTAGTAAATGGAACCTCAATCCGCTCTTCAATCGCATTGCCTACACCATCTGTGATGGTTGTGTCCAATACCAGGAGGTAGTTTGTTGCTGATGAAAAGCTTGAAAAGGGTCTGATATCGAGAACTGATTTGCCGTAAAAGCCAGATAGTAGAAAATCAACTTCTACTGGTTCACCACCCTGAGTTACCTGAATGGCATCCAGATTGACGGTTGAAGCATCCACAAGCTCGTTAAACACAAAGGATAATGGCGCATCAATATCAAACGCTTCAGAACCTATCTCAACTTCTGGATCACTGTACAGAACTTCAGGTCCTGCTTCATCAACTGCCTTGGTGTAGAATGTGAGGCTGAGGTCTCCTCCGGCCACACCATCTGCATCCCCATCAAAGGCGGCTCCATTGATGTCCATTGCATCATCGGTGAGCATCATGGTGTATACACTTGCATAGTCAAAATCTGCTTCAGGATAAATGATAATTCTGTGGTCATCTTCAGTCCAGGTATAGTGATCGATTGCCACTTCAGGAGTGAAGCTGAGCGCAGCTTCAACAGAAGCAACATTCATTGTCTTGGAGAATTGAATAGTTAGCAGTGTGTTGATCTCTACCGTATCATTATGTGCTGGGTAAACACTGGTTACAACGGGTGCCAGAGATGGTAAAGGACTGGTTTCTACTGAAGCAGCCACCAGCGATTCATTCCAGTATCTATCCAGCATAGTGGCACTGTAGAAATAACTTGAGTTATGGTCCTGTGTACCATCAAACTGTTCAGTTACCGTAAAGGCTGAATCCCCAAAGTAAACACCTACCAGATCACTGGCATCCACCTGGATATTATCTTCAAGTGAACGATATAAGGCCCACCATTGGGCTTGCTCAACGGATGCATCTGGCGTGATGCTGATATCAAAGGTCAGGGAATCTACAACAGCCAGGGCAACGGTTGGTGTAGCTGGTGTTTCATCTACAATAGCTCCACTGGCTCTGACCTTGGTTTTCCGGCTGAAGAAACTTGCACCGGCTGAGGGCCAATACTGATAATCCTGCCAACTTCCATAGGAAAAGAACTGAAAACCATCTACCCAGGGAATATTTCGGGCGGCCAGCACAATACCAGGATGTCTGTTCCAAATGTTGTCCCGGGCCAGAATATAAGATCCAGGACCAGCTGAGAACAAACGTCCAGCAGCAATACCTGGTTGAATATAGTCTGCCCAACAATAGGGACTGTCATAGGCCAGCATACCTACAAATGATTGCGAAGTTGTCCAGTGGTAGTGCATGGGCGTTAACTGGTCGATGTAGCCTTCATTGAACCATAGCGCGGCATCCTGATAAACCACATCGTAGCCATTCCAGCCAGTCCAGTTGTATTTTCCAAGTGCGGCTGCAGACAAGCGCACCCAGGGTTTTTGAGTTTGAATAGAGTCGTGCAGACTCTGAACAAAAGCTGTCACGGATGATCTCCAGAATTCAGGCCATGAGTCATAACCTGCTGGGACTCCAGCACTATAGGGATGGTCAATATCATATAAATACTTTTCAGAATCGATGCGCAAACCTGATTCATTTATATCTTCAGGAAACTGACCGTCTAATAATTTATTTTCATCTTCGGATGCCAGGTTTGCGCTATCCCAAATGTTATTAATGTTGTATTCGTTCCATCTGATATAATCAAGATGAATACCATCAATATCATAATTATTAACGATCTCCATGGCCACATTCAGGGTGTATTCCCTGACTTCAGCCAAACCTGGACTCAAAGCCCGTTTTGTTGGCATGGGATTGCCTTCACCATCACGGCAGACCCACTCAGGGTGTTCGGCTGATGGTGCGCCAGGGACAGTGGACTGTGCTTGAAAGGTATTGAACCAGGCATGCAGTTCCAGGCCACGTAAGTGGGCCTGTTCAATGGCATATTCCAGGGGATCAAAACCTGGATAACTGCCTCCTGCATAAGATCCCCATGGTTCATATGAAGAATTATAATATGCAGTACCACCTTGCCTCACCTGGAACAATACACTGGTCATATTCGCAGCGACATGATTGTCCATAATGGTTCTAATCCTGGCCTGATTCTGATCTACGCTGCTACTGGCACTGATATGCTCCCAGGTAATAACCCAGGTCGCACGAAATTCTTCATTGTCGGCCTGAGCCCAGAGCGCCGATGCCATTAATAACAACGCTATTCCTAAAATTTTTACCCGCATTACATCCTCCAATTATTAAATGTCTTCGAAGATAACCTTGAAAGCACAGTAAGTAAGTAAATTTAGCGTACTAACCGCACTGAAGATCACCTGAATACTGTACACTGATATCGAACTATTTATGTCGCTTCATATAAATCGATATGCGGAAATTCCGATGTCCAGAGTGGTATTCATACTGAGCATTTCTCACCACTCCTCACACTGGGAGTTCTAGATATTTGTTGGACGGATGTCCTTCAATTTGTCTGGAGTGTATCATCAACACCCCAGAGGAAGAAGGAGTAACAGCTGATTAGAACTGTTCGTGTTTTGAATATTTTTCAATCGTTGCACGATAATTCGAGAGTGAATAATTATCATGCCTGCTGGAATGGGAACATGGTGTTCCAAGGCTCAGCAGGAGAGTCCCTTCGCTTGGTGCTATATTGAATTTCGAACAAGGATTAACGATTTTTGATTGGAGAAGTAATTAACATATGATTGGGCCATCCATCCTATAAAAAAAAAGGGCGAGTGAACACTCGCCCTTTTAATGAAACTATATAGCTAGTCTTATTTGACGAGCAACATATTTTTAGCACTCACCTCACCATTGAAGGAAAGCTGATAGATATATAGACCTGAGCTCAGGTTTGAACCGTTAAACTGAGCTGAGTGACTACCAGCTGTTAACTGTTCATTAACCAATGTAGCAACTTCACGACCATTGACATCAAATACAGTCAATTCAACAAGACCATTCTCATGCAGTTCGAAAGGAATAGCAGTTGATGGGTTGAAGGGATTCGGGAAGTTTTGTTGCAGGTTGAAGGCATTTGGAAGGGTAATAGCTCTGTCAACACCATCTGGAGTTTTACTCCAAACTGTAACAGTATTGTATCCCCAGTCTGCCAGGTACATGGTCATTCCGTCTGCACTGAAAGCAGCTCCGCGGCCATTAAATGTACCGCCTTCAATACCACCCTCTGGCTCACCAAATGAATACATCTCGTTACCATCTTCATCATAGACAAACCACTGTGCACCATGGGTAGAATCAGTACAGAAAGCGATTTCTGTGTTACCTGCATAAATGTAACCTTCAGGTCCCATTGATACATCTTCTGCCCAGAGATATTCATAGTGCTGGGTTATGCTTGTGTCACTTACAGTAACGATCGTTGTATCGGTACCGATAATCGTGGTATCATCATAAACCGTAACGGTAGTATCCATAACACCAGGAGTTGCCCAGTTACCGAGAACAGGGGTTGTCAGGTCTGGTTCATGAGGCAAAACCCCAGGAATATCACTATGATATTTCATGACTCCAGCACCAGTCCATGTTGATCCTAAATAGATATTCTGTCCATCACCTGAAACTGCAATAGCTCTGTTGATGTAAGGATATTCAGCAATAACATCTGACTGATAGATGAGATCTGAGTTCAGCATTTTTACTGAAAAGTTACGGCTAACTTTGCCAATATAGATGTTACCAGCATCATCAACACCAGGCTTGGTCATGGATCCACCTTCTGGATGTGTCCATTTGGCCAGACCTGTTCCGTCTGCAGCATTAATCTTGTAAAGGTTACCATTTCCAAAGGAAGCAAGAATACTTCCATCAGGCATTTTCATCAGACCACGACAGGATACTGTCAGGGTATCAGTAACACCATTAACAGTTATAAAGTCGATGGGTGAAAATGAAAGTGGTTCCCCAGCTGCATTAACAACGTGGATTCCAATTGTTTCCACAGTATCTGATGCAGTAGGATAATAGGTACCAGTTGGGATTCCGTACATGGTATACCATATGTTTCCGGAATTATCGGCAGCAACACCGTGAATTCCCCAGCTGCTGCTAATTTCCAGCTCTGGATATGATACCAGCACCTCGTCAAATTCCCAACCACCGAAAAGCATACTGCTCAACGCAAGAACAGTAATTAATACGGATAGCGTTTTTCTCATGTCTTTCTCCTTCTGTTGTGTTTCTTTAGTGCTGAAGATAATTAAAGTTTTTAGGCTTTCATTGCTCTAAAGCACATTTTGTTTGTTATTATTTTAACTTATTCGTCACGACCATAGTAGGGTGCACCTGCCTGCCCCATGTTAACACGTATAACGCGTTGAGTGATTGCATCTCTCGCCTGCCTCACGAGATAGAGGTAGTCACCACTCCCCCACGTTAGTGCGACTATTGGCGCATCCAGTATGGGTTCATAGTAGGGCTGAAAGGAGCCATTATAAACAATAAGCGGTGGATTGTCCTTATTGCCCAGGAAAATATCTCCAGTCGCGGAAATCGTGATAGAGGATATATCATGCTCTCCATTGTTGAAAAGCATCATATCAGCATAAACCTGCTTCTCACCCAGTGAATCACCCGTTATGTTGCTGACCCAAATGGAAGATTCAATAACTACTTTACTGGTATCTTCAACATTACCCACGACAAATAGCTGATCATTAAATACTCTGATACCACGAATGTCTACTCCATAATAGGTCGAATCAGTGGTAAAAGCTCTTGTGTCAATGTCCAGCGCATGAATGTTCCCGGAACCATCATAAACAAAAATATGTCCATTCGCATTAAACTCCAATCCAGATACTACCGTGGGCATGACAGCATGAAATGACCCACCTACACCTGGAGGAGCTATCCTTGAAACATAGTTGAGAATGGAAAAATACACATGACCCTCTGGTCCCATTTTAATATTGTTCGCAGCATTAAAATTGGTAGAGTTGAAGATGCTCTTTAGACTATCCGGGGCAAATGAATACACATCCTGACCACCGTTGACATATACATTCTCTTGATTATCACAGGCAATACTCCCCATGATAAATAAATCAGCATCTATAAATCCACCCACTTCTTCTGCAGCAAGTTGGGTAGCAAAGGGATCTGCATATTCGCCAAAATAGTAGGCGCCTTGTACTGCCACTTTTACTTCAATAGAGTCACCGATGAGATCGGGTACTCTCACCCGCAACACAGTTTCACTGGCACTCATGACAATACCGGGTAAACCATCAAAGAACACCTGGTTATTGTCTTTGGTGGGGGAAAAATGTTGACCAGTAATATTGACAACACCTACACCGGCAAAGGCGGTACCGTCACTGGCATAGTTACTATCCGCTACCACAGAGGTAACGATTGGGTCGGGGTTTCCTACCACATCAGGATCATAAATGCTAACTGGTTCTTCCTCACAACTCAAAAGCATGAGCATGGAAACTCCAGCAACCAAAAGTGTTCCAGAAATTCTCTTAAAAATATTCATATGTCTCTGTCCTGTATTTTGCATGATACGTTACCTCCGCTGACTAACGTACAACTATAAATTTCTTAAACGCAGATCGACCATCTGCCGCCTCAAAATGTGCTATATATATCCCACTCACTACCACCTGACGCTGATCTGTATTTAACTGCCAATACTCATCACCGCTACCGTTGGTATGCTCGATCGTTTTAATCAAGTCGCCCCTTTCGGTATAAATTCGAATGGTACATTGACCGGGAATATCATAGAAAGCCAACTTATCAGGCTGTCCAATAAAGGCTTCATGCCTGATGTTATAGGGATTAGGTACAATCCTGATATCATCCATAGTTTCACCAGGTTTCCGCTTCAGTGTGGCTCCCTGGGTAGTTTTTGTGTAAAATCTGCTGCTGTGCAGAGATCCGGTTGGGTTCAGGGTAGTATTATTTTGACTGCCATCATTGAAAGCAACCAGATAGTAATAATATTCCTGTCCCCTCACCGGCGATGTGTCATCATAATAGTGGGACAGTGGTAAATTTGTTCCAAAACCACAGGCATATATCTCTTCAAACGTCGTATCAGGTTTTCCGATAGCTCTATAAAGACGATATCCTCCAAAATCAGACTCTGACTCGGATGGACTTGGTAGCCAACTCGTATAAATTCGGTCTCCCCCGGATTCTACTGAAAAACTTGCTGGGGGGTGAGGTGGTTGAGGAATGCGATAATTCGCATCATAATTGCGTTTGGCCCGGCCAAAGGTCAGCATGACCGAATCTTTTCCAGTCTCTACCCAAGTGTTCTTAAACACATTCATGTTATTGGTTTCAGACCCATCCGGTAAGACAAAAGGACCATTATCTCCTGGTGTATCATAGGCCAGCTTCCAGCGTTCACCGATGAGCTGACAGGTCTGGCGATCCAACCCATTGATGCCTTCAGCCTCAACAATTGTAATACTTTCACCGGGTCCAAGATCATAGGGTCCGTAGGTCATCATGACATTGGTGCCACCACCATCATTGTGAACCTTATAAGCATCATCAAAATAAGGACCATAAAACTCATCCATTCGGTTCTGTCCCCCCTTGTTTGCGCCATAGGGGGTACCGCTGAGCATATCATAAAGATTTTTCATTTCAGGGGCATCATCAACCAGCTGATCTCCAACTCCAGGGTAGGTATCTCCAGCATGCCAGCCAATAAATGCAGGTTGATATATCCAATCATCAGAGTCTGTGCTGGATTTATCAGCATGCAGCACCACTGATCCAACATGATGGGGTGATGTGAGACGTCCATTGGCGCCCATATCTGGTCCACCCAGATTGTCAAACGCGTTTTTCTCACCCTGACCAGCCCAGGCAAAACCGGCTCTTAGCCAATCTACAATCGGGTTGGCAGGTGTGATTTCATCCATGTAATGCTGTGGATAATTCTCACCACGTCGTGTCACCCAGGTATGTTTTCCCCAACTCTGTCCATCCCCAATGGTCCAACTGGCTTCACGGCCACCTGAATAGCGGGTTCCCCAGCCAAAGCGTACCCCTCTCAGAGTATCATTGAGTTCAATTTCATCGTCCCAATCCGTATTACCAGTATTGGTGAATGTGAATTCTTTGATAAAGTAGTTGTCATGATACTGCTGACTGAAGGCATAGACCTTACGCGTCATGGTGAGACCCATTGATGAATTCACCACATTTGTAATGATGCGATCTGATACGATTGAGGTGTCGATATTGTCGATTTCACCGGCATATATAATCTTCAAATCGTTGCCATCGACAAAGACATCTGGTGGCTCAAATTTCGCAGTCTGGGTCAACTCCATAGGAAACAAACCCGTTTCTGAAGCCCCCTGAGTGTAATAGATCCCGTAATAAGGCCAGAACACACCCTGTGGATCACGATAATCCTTGACGGCTGCCCAGGCACGTTTGATGATGGCATTATCCTGATAGGGATAGTCTGCAGGCCAGATGAGTCCTTCATAATAGGAGTTGTTCCATGCCCGTTCAGCACCATATGCCGAGAAATGACTCTGGAGCGATCCCACGCGGACATATCTTTTGGCTGCTGCATCTACCTGAGCCAAAGCGGTTCCAGACAGGAACAGGGTCATAAAAATGAGTGTCGAGATTTTATAATAGATTCTATGCATTAGAAATTAAACCTCATGCCAAAAGTAAATTTCCGAGGATTCAGAAAGGTGAGAGATCGATAATTTGGCATATCGATGTATGACTTTGTTTCTCGTCTGCGTTCATTGTCAGCTGCTATCTGTGGATCATTGTCCGGATTATCCACCATGGGATCATAAGCCACATCATCCTCTCGGTATGTACCAACATAGTCATCTCCGTGTTCCAGCCCCTCTTCAAATGAGAAATGCAGTGATTGGAGATAATCGATGTAGTCGAATTGATCAGATATCCCGGCATAACTCAAGTGCTTCTGATCGAACAGGTTGGCGATATCACAAAACAATTCCAGAGATAGACCGCGTGTCTTGATGGACTTCTGCATCCTCAAATCCACGTTCCAACTGGGTACCCATTGTACATATTCATCAATGAGTAACAACGAGTACAGGTTGAACTGGCTGCCTGTTTTATAATTTGCCAGAAAACTAACTTTTATATCCTCTGCCGGATGGAAACCAGCCAGCGATGGTCCAAAATTGTCCGGTGTTCGCAGGGCAAGATTTGCACGAAAATATGGCTGTGGTCTTGGCTTACTATCCACCACATTGATGTTTTCGTAATCTCGTTGTTCCTGAGGATTCTGGAATTGCCTCAACAGTCCGAAATACCCACTGGTTTTCACCATATATGTATAATTAACAAACCCACTGAAAATCTTACCACTGGGCTTACTCAGGGTTACTTCAATACCGCGAATATCCTGGTAATTATTGCTTTCGGCTTTACGATAATTGACTGATCCAGTTGCATTCTTATAAATGACCCAGCCAGGTTGTTGGGTGATATCCTTGTAGTAGGTGGCCAGATCCAGCAAGTAGGTATTACTAAACCCGTGTGAATACCCCAATTCATAGGCCACGGTACGTTCCTGCTCCAATTCTGGATTACCCAGATTGGTAACCAGTCCATTGGATTCACGCTGCAACCTGAATCGATACGTGGATCCTGCCTCAGAGTAAAAGTGGCCATAATTGAAATACAGCTTTGAGTGGTCAGTAATGGGATGCGAAATTCCCAATCTTGGACTTAAAGTGATTGTTGGCTTAGCATTTTGCTTTTCAGCGATCTCTTCCAGACTGCTTCCCAGGCCTTGCTTAAAAAGCTCATCATAGGCATCCAGCATGTATACATCTGTATTTGAGGATGAATATTCACCTCTGAGACCCAGATTTGCGATAAAACCTTCATACTCGACTTTGTCCTGCACATAACCACTTATTCTGATTGGTGTAACATCATAGTTCATGGTTCTGGACCAGGTATCCTTATCGCTCTCGGTGTAGGATCTGATTTGCAGATTATAGAAATTCGCCTGAACACCCATTTTAATCTGATTCTTGGAGTTGATCTGATCGGTATAGTCTGCTTTGATCAATGTGGAATTGGTACGGCTGGTATCACGCCCCAGACTCATCCACTCTGCAGAATTGTATCCATAGGGCGATTCATCGTGATAGAAATCAGGAAATATCTCATACTTGGTCGTATCTCGTACATCCATCTCATAGGTCTGATATTGCGTCTGGCCATACTGAGCCACGATTTCATAATAAGCATCAGAACTGAGCATGTGGTTGTATTTAATATCCAGACGTCCTCGATAAACTGAGTAAGGACTGTAATATGCTGGCGTAAAAAGCCCGGCAGGTGTAACCAGATTGGCCACACTGTACGTACCCCGCATGAGATTGCCTTCAGGTACCGTGGTCCAATTGTATTGGTTTACTGAATGTTCTTCCGAGTAGAGTATGGTGCTAACCAGTTTCTGATTTGAGCTCAGATCATAATTCAATTTTAAGCGAGTTGAATTTGAGGTATAGCCATCCCGGGAAAGCGGTACAATAAACATTTCCTCTTCACTTCTCACCGATAAATAGAATCTCAGATCAGATAATCCAGGTACCGGTCCACCAAATCCCATATCCAGGGTCTGATCAGGTTTGGTGATCTCACCAGTTCTACGGTGCTCATAAATCCATTCCTGCTGTGCTGCGGTTGCTGTCATTCCTGTTTCTGGGTTATTGCTGGAATTCCAGCCTGCGAAACTGGCATATTGATTCTGTGTATGGGCATCCCATGCCCCATTGCTGGTACCGGTCCAGGCCACATCATCATCCAGATAGGGTCGCATAAAGTATGAGTTTTCATCAAATGGTGAGATGCCATAGTGCTTGGCTGCGGCCGGGGCGTTCTGGTAATAAAAAGATCCCGAATAGCGATCTTTTGCGCCTTCCGCTGTCACCACATTAACAATACCGGAACGAATATTTCCATACTCAGCATTGAATCCACCTGATTGAACCTGTATTTCTTCTACTGAGCTCAAACTAAGGGTTGTCACCGGTGCATTGGAACGACTGTCGTTTAAAAGGAAACCATCCACCATAACGGCTGTCTGGGCAACAGAGCCCCCCCTCACTTGCATGTTTTCAACACCAGCCTGTACGCCCAGGACAGATGCTACAGATGAGATGGGTAACTGTTCTATGGATTCAGCATCCACATTGAGTTGACTACCCGATAGATCTCTTTTGACAATGGGTCTTTCGCTGACAACGGTAATGGCTTCCATACCAAGGATTTCTGGATTCATCGAGATATCGATGGTAGAAGTGAGTCCCATGATCACTTCCACATCCTGCATAATGAGTGGCGCGTAGCCGATCATGGAGGCATGCAACTCATGCTTACCAGGGCGGATATTCAAAATGGCATAATAACCATCAATATCTGTGGCAGCGCCGGTTCCAAGATCGGCAATAAAGATATTCACACCCACCATGGCTTCTCCAGTTTCAGAGTCACGCACAGTTCCACTGATTTTACCAGTGGTTGCGGAATATGTGGTGTTCACCAGGATGAACATCAATAACACAAGCCGTGCTATTTGATTTGTCATAATTATTTATACCCGCTTTAGAGTGAGAATCTCACTGTCATACGCTGTACATCACCCAGTCGGCCAAATGGTTCATAGGCATAGTCAAACGCCAGACCAAACTGCTGGACACCCACACCAAAGGACACATCATTCTCATCATTGGCGGACATATATCCCCCGCGAAAAGCCAGCATATCTAAAGGTTTGTACTCTAGTCCAATTCTGATCTGCTCAGCGTGTGAGCGATAATGCAGCGCATCAACACTGACCAACAGCTTCTGCTGTCCAATGGATTCGCGAATCAGGTCAAAGGCGTCCATGGAAATTCCCAGAGTAAAAGTCAGTGGTAATTGAAAGCCTTCTTTCTCAAATACGACTTCATCTGAGAAATTCTTGACGGACATTCCAAAAGCCAAACTCTTCCATCCTGTTTTATAGATTGTTCCAAAATCAAAGGCATTGGCAAAGGCTAGATGTGATTTAACTGTATCCGGGCTTCCGGCATCATCTGGAAAAATACTCTTGCCATAATTCAGACCGATATATTTCAAGTGGGTGCCGACAGAGAACTTGTCATTCAATGTTTTGGCATAACCAAAACCTGCAGCAAAGGCTGTAGGTTTCAAAATCTCGGTATCAATGTATCCCAGATCGTTATCCCACCTTTGGGTACCCTGGATATCACCATAGTCCACAGATACGAAAGACAAGCCAAAGACACCCCAAGCTCCACTACCGGGTTTGAAGGCGGCTGAGAAAGCGTTATAGGCAATATCAGCGAACCACTGATTTTGACTGGCTACAACATCAATTCTGGGATTCATGGTCGCCATTCCAGCAGGATTGAAGAAAATAGAAGCTGAATTTGATTCTACAGTGGTTAATGCACCAGCCATACCACCGGCTTTTGCATCAGATTCCACGCTTAAGAATTGTGCTCCCGATTGGGCCAGTTTTACCTGGGCCAAAGTGACATTCCAACTTCCCATAATCAGTAGAACTGTGAGTGCTACAAATACTACACGTAAGCTTTTAGTTGGCTTCATGTCAGTCTCCCTCCACGATAGCTAGGTGAAAGCTCCAGTCTTCTGCAGACTCATGCGGTTTGAACCGCAATAGATACATCTCGTCCTCCAGAGTATAGACTTCACGTACTTTTAATGAATTACAATAAGCGACTGTCTCCATTGAGATGGAATTATCACTTGGTTCAATAAGCATCCCTGATTCATCCCAGATAAAAATAGACATATATTCATCAAGGTTAAAAATCAAGTCCTGAGTAGCGGCTCCTGTTCTGTCCCAGAGCAAAAATCCACTGGCTATAACTGAGGAAAGATCTAGATAATTCAATGAATCAGCTTCAAGAAAATAGACTGAATCTGACATCAGTTGTTCCATAGCCACATCATACCCTAAACCATCTGCATAATATTTAGTTTTGGGAGCACTACTAAAAGCTGACAGGTTTTTGCCACGCATTCTATGCTGTTCAACTCCAGTATTTTGCTTGATAACGGGTCCATCAAAATGGAGCTGCCAGGCATCCGATTCTGCCACAAGACCAGTCTCAAAATTGAAGTATACCGAGCCGTCCATGATGCCGGTAATCAGGATAGTATCTCTGATGGTTTGAGCGAAGTTGCTGGCGCCGTCAGTATTATAAATCCATTCAACTTCCACACTGTCTACCTCAACAGTTGCTTCATCGTAGACCAACGATTTGAATTGCACTGCTGCCAGTGTATCAGGAGCTTGCAGGAACACATAGACATCATTCCAGATTACATGATCATCATCAAACCAGCTTTCACCAATCCGTTCACTTGAGGTCAACGTAGCTTCAATATCACTGCCGGCCCAGGCTGGACTCAAATTTGCCAGGTCATAGGTTTCAACGGTTACTTCCAGCGTGTCATTGAGCAGCGCACAGGCTGCCTGTTCAAGTTCGTTCATTTCGTAGGTCTGCTCTTCAAAGTCCTCACAAGTTGAGATTAGACCCACTATCATGAAGAAGAAGACAAAAGGACGCAAAATTTTTCTATTTACATATGACATAAGTGCTCCCCTTATCGGATAACTATAAATTTACGGAAGGTAGACAAACCTTCTGGAGTTTCAAAATGTGCTATATAGATACCACTGGTCACAACCTGGCGATATTCGGTGATGGAATCCCAGGATTCATCACCGCTATTGTCGGTGTGTTCAATGGTTTTAAGCAAATCACCACGCTCAGTATAAATCCTGATTGTACATACACCGGGGATATCATAAAAATACAGTCTGTCAGCACCTGACTCGCTAAACTGGAGCTCCTGAGACTTAATATTATATGGATTTGGCACCACCCGTATCTGCTCCAGCGTTTCACCTGGTGGCCGTTTGAGTGAGGCTCCCTTATTGGTCATGGTGTAGAACTTACTACTCACGAGGGGCAAGCCAGGATTGACCAGATTGCTATTCCCATCGTCATAAGACACAACGTAATAAAAATACTTGAATCCACGTTTTGCTTTAATATCAGCGAAGGTGTTGGTCAAGTTGGTCAAATCGCAGGAGAATATCTCTTCATAGCTGGTATCCGGTTTATGCATTGCCCGGTAAACTTTGTAGCCCATAAAACCGGGATGTGTTTCAGCATTAGAAGCCCAGGACAGTCCAATCTGGTCTCCCCCGCCCACTACAGTAAATTCTTCTGGGGGTGGCGGTGGTGATGGAATGGCATAATCAGCTTCAAAGGTATCATGGGCACGACGGAAGGTCTGCATCAGCGAATCTTCACCGGTAAACACCCAATTATTCTTGTACTCATCCTTATCTGCCGGAACACTACCATCCGGATTCAGAAGATCACCGACTGCTACATC
>JAERTH010000180.1 GCA_016844955.1 Fidelibacterota bacterium
AGAACTTTCATAATGGTACTGGGAATACCTGTCAACGTTTCGGGATCAAACATAAGTGCTTCGTTCAGACTGTTGTGACAGCTACAGGGCTGACTATGGTCATGATTATCGATGACATGTTTTAGCAGTGCAAGCGCATCATTTAAACTTTCACCATATCTCTTAAGTAGCTGTTGCACAGTCACATGCTGGTTTGGATCATCCATCCAGCAGTCATAGTCCGTTGGAATTGCGATGGTCGAATAACACATCTGTGCTTCCCGAGCCAGAAATACTTCAGGTATATTGGTCATCCCCACTAGATCACAGCCAGCAGGGCCACGGAAAAAGAAACTTTCAGCGCGTGTACCCAACCGAGGTCCATCCACACAGGCATAGGTTTTTTGATCATGCAGCGTCAGGTTAAGGTCTCGTCCTGAGGAAATTATTTGTCCACGTAATACTGCGCAAACGGGCTCTGCCGTTGAGATATGCGCCACCAGCCCATCCCCAAAAAAGCTCTTCCGCCGACTGCCCTTCACAAAGTCCATGTATTGATCCGGCAGTACAAAGTCACCCGGTTTGATTTCTTCCTGAAGACTCCCTGTTGCTGAAAATGAGATTATGCGATTCACACCAACTGATTTCAAAGCCCAGATATTGGCGCAATAATTTACCTCTGAAGGTAAAAGTTCATGTGAGACACCATGGCGGGGTAAAAAAACCAACTCAGTATCTCCTGACCTGCCAAACACGAGATTACTGGATGGCAACCCGAAAGGAGTTTCCACTTTGCGGGTTTCTAGCGTTTCCATCCAATCAACGTTGTATAAACCTGTTCCCCCGATGATACCCAGCATTACCAGTTCACTCCTCTAGACAAGCAGTCCATTAATTCCGAATTTTCAGATTGGCCAATCTAAGCTATAAAAGGTTTTCGGGTAGAAATATTCCAGACACCATGGGTTGATTATACGTTCAGGCCAGCGTTTCGACCTTTGCGAGAAATTTGTCAGCAGAAAATGATCCCATGAACCATAGTTCGTCATTGACCCAAATTGAAGGTGTAATGCCTCCCAAAGAATGTTTATGTTCATCAGAATCAGTAATCTCAACGACATTAATCTCCATACCAGGAAGTTGCTTCTGTGTGTGCAGCAAAGATCTGAGGGTACGAAAGCTAAAATTGCAGCCATCGCGTACGATCAGTTCTACTTTTAATGGATTATCGGTTTTGTTTTCCATGCCCCAATCTAAAGTGCTCCCCTATGGAGGACTGTCCGGGACATGACAGTGTAGTGCTATTCCAACATTCAGGTATCGAGTTGCTTAAGATCACCTTTTAGCTGTAGATAGCGTCTGGAGAATTTGATAATGTCTTCGTCTGCCAGCTCATTCAAAACCTGATTTACAGTTTGGCGAGCGGTTGCAGTGAGGTCGGCTATTTCCTGATGGGTCAAAAACGGTCTCACCATCCAGCCATCAACCATCTGCTTGCCAAATGTCTCGACATAGCGGTGTAAAAATGAAGTAACCCGTTGCCTGGCATTTTTAAACACCAGATCTTCGACATGAGCCTGAATTTTTCTTAGCCGAAATCCAATAAACTTATTCACACTGTGCGTAAGCGATGGACTCTTAGCCATTAAATCTTGAAAGTCATTCTTATCAATGGCACAGATAACAGCATCTTCAACAACTTCTGCAATACTATCGTGAGTGTCCTGACCCAAAATGGCACTTTCACCAAATATTTCTCCGGGACCTAACAACTGCAGGGTTGTGGTCTTTCCATCTTCAGAGAGTCGATATATCTTAATTTTTCCCTGTTTGAGAAAGTAGATGGTATTGGATGCTTCCTCAGGAAAATAGATGATTTCTTTTTTAAGATTTCTATGCAAACTGGTGCTGTTTTCCAGCATTTCCATCATGCTGGGACTCATCCCCGTAAGCATGTTGAAATTCTGGAGATACCAGAGTTTGGTTTTTTCGGCCATAGCGGTCTACTCTCCCTCTTTGGGCAATGGTTGAAAGACCAGCCTCCGGGTTTCTGGATCCAGAGTCACCAGCACACTTGATTTGGATTTTTCCAACATGACACTGTCTTCTGGACCGACTATACGTGTACCCGCTTCCATTTTACCAACAACCATCATGGTAGGATTTGAGAAGGATTCTATGAGACTGGCGTTGTAGGCCAGCTCGGCGCGTTCCTGTTTGACCTGCTCCTCAATTTCAACCAATTCCTGGTATCCGTTCTTATAGAGACGGAAGCTCTCTTCCATGGTACTTAAATAACGTTTCAGAACATTGCCAACCATGAGGCTACTCTGGCTCTCATTCTTTAAACGTTGTAGTACTAGAAGACTTTTATGGCGCAATTGTTCCAACTGGGCCTGCATGAATTCCAGCGCGAGATGTTTATCATGATGTTTACGACTTCTGGCCAGGTGGTTTTGCTTGAACTTGGTGATAAAGGGATCTTCGACGGCTCCTGGTCCAAACTTGATCACCGTGTCTCTCACGATATTGTAGGTGATGAGTTTGTGTCCAACAGAAATTTGGGAGTCCGCTATTCGTGGGCAAGCCAGGGTATCAAGGACTTCTACTTCTGAATGATCAATTATTCTGGATGCGAATAGTTTGGAGCCCACCCACACTTTAAAATTCTTGATAATGGAGGTACGCAGATTCTGCTCCACACGGATTTCACCCTCGTCAGTTTGACGAACGTTGTCAAGGCCGTTGGTACAATCCAGGTCACCACCACTGCGGATGGTTGAAGCGCGAATAACCCCCCTTACAATGAGTGTGGCGAGACTGGATATGTTTGCTCCCCCCTGGATGTCCCCCTGGACCAGCATGGCATAATCTGTTTCGATTCGCCCATGGATCTTGCCAATATTTTTGTGCTCCTCGAAGGGATAGACTGAGACTTTTCCACGGGTAGTTATCTGGGCGACACCATCTTTTGCAGCGGTGATTGAATTGCCCTTGACATTGGCCACAACATTTTTCCCGCAGAAATGGTGGATTTCCTTCCTTCCAGCGTCACTGAGTATGACCTCTTTCCCATCCGGTTTGGTCATAATGCGCTTGGATGAAGAGGTTATGGTGAGAAGACGATCCCCCTCCATGACCAATCCTGTAATTTCTTTGTTGTGCAATTCTGCCAGGATCTCATAGGGGTCACCCCGTTCAGTATCCACATCATCATTGAATTCCATCTCAAATTTGACCAGGTCAACCCGGATCTGACTGGTGGCAATCGGTAGCTGTCCCTTATGTCCTCCAGCCAATTTCTCAATATATTCCTTATGGATGCCATAGGTAATCCCGGCTTTCGCAAGCCCCGCGACAATATCGAAGGTACTGGTTTTGCCCTTGAGTATTTCACCCAGAATAAGCTCGCCATTTTTCATGACAACCAGTTTGAGATAGGCTGATGGTAATTGGAGAATCATTCGTTCAGAGTCTTGTCAGCTATTTTTTTTAGTTCAATGAGAACAGCCTGATACGAGTCAATAAATGTTTTGTGCTGTAGGCTGTAATGGATAAAGCCACCTGATTGTTCAATATCTTTATCCGAGAGCAGTGTTTTCTCTATCAGAGAATAAATTTTGTCCAGCCCGGCACTACGACTGAGCAGGAATACAGAAGGAACATCTGGGGGTAAATTTTCTCCATCCACCGGTACGTCATCACAAATATAATAAACAGGAATTGGGTCGATTCTATTACGCTTCTGAATGGTGTCTATTTCAACAGCCATATCTTCGTAACGAACGGTGGTGACTTCAGTATTGGCGATAATCAGGCCGATCTTGCCAGTTGCTACCAGTCTCCGAACCTCATTTTTGCGTGCGACATGCTCAAATGGGATCTCCAAGATCCTGGTGAGACTTTCAATACTTCGGGCTAACTCGGTATCCCCATCTATGAATAGAATCGATTTCATACAGCTTATATAATAGCTGGGGTGTCTATATTTTCAAGTTCATACTTAAGCACCTTACTCCCATTCGAATATTTTCAATATCGACGTAAGGCAAATTTTCATTAGAAATTTTCCATGGAGATTGGCTAAATAATTGACCATTACGAAAACGGCTCCATTTCTGGAGCCGTTTTCGTAATGATGAGGCAGGTTACTATTTAGCTAGTGGCTGAAACCTGGCCTGGAAAAAGCGGAGATATTCTGGTTCATAATTGAACTCAAGACCTGTAATCTCAGCTCTTCTTTCGTAAACATCAGCAATGGACTCTGCCACCACATCCATATGGGCTTGGGTGTAAACGCGACGAGGTATTGTGAGACGCACCAGTTCCAATTTTGGACGGTTGTGCTCTCCTGTTTCCTTGTTGCGTCCTGCAGAAATAATTCCACGTTCCATGGCCCGCACACCACTCTCGATATAGATCTCTGCAGCCAGGGTTTGTGCTGGAAAAACATCCTGAGACAGGTGTGGCAAGAATTTTTTGGCATCAAGAAAGACACCGTGGCTACCGATAGGATTTACAATTGGAATCCCATAGCTCAGCAACTTTTCACCGAGATACATGGTTTGGCCAACCCGGGCGCGCATATGGTCATCCTGTACGGACTCCTCGATACCAATGGCCAGAGCTTCCATATCTCTACCTGCCATGCCACCATAGGTATGCAGACCTTCATAGACAACAACCATATTCTGGGCTTTGCGGTAAACGTCTTCATCGTTGGTTGCCATAAAGCCACCGATATTAACGATGGGATCTTTTTTAGCACTCATGGTAGCATGATCCGTAAGTGAACAGATCTCAAAAACGATCTCCTTAACACTTTTGTCGGCATAACCGGGTTCACGCTCTTTTATCAGCCAGGCATTCTCAGCAACACGGGTCATATCATGGACAATTTCAATCCCGTGCTTTTTGGTGAACTCACGAAGATCTTTGATATTTTTGAGTGAGATGGGCTGTCCACCGGCCATATTGACCGCAGTGGCAATGCAAATGTATGGAATCTTATCAGCACCAACATCATCGATGAGCTTTTGGAGTTTTTTGAGGTCAACATCTCCCTTGAAGGGGTGGTTGCTCTCAGTATCGTGGGCTTCGTCGATAATGACATCGACAAATTTTCCACCTGCCAACTCCTGATGGAGTCGTGTTGTGGTGAAATACATGTTACCAGGGATATAGTCCCCATCTTTAATAAGGATCTGTGACATCATGTGTTCGGCAGCGCGTCCCTGATGGGTAGGGATGATGTATTTGTATGAGTAGAAATCCTGAATGGCTTTTTCAAGATTGTAAAAGTTGCGACTTCCTGCATAGGCTTCATCGCCCATCATCATGCCGGACCACTGGCGGTCACTCATAGCATTGGTTCCACTATCAGTCAAAAGGTCGATATAGACATCTTGTGATCTCAAGAGGAATGTGTTATAGCCAGCTTCTTCAATAGCTTTGACGCGGTCTTCCCGGGAAGTCATCGTCAAGTGCTCGACCATTTTAATTTTCCAGGGTTCTGCCCAGGATTTTCTGTAGGTCATGTTATTCTCCATCCATAAAACGTGTGAAACAATTTGTTGTACGAGATGCCCTGATCTTTGAGATCACCACCTCGTAATCAGCGTTGACTTGAAGGATAGGGTACCCAAATCAACACATGGAATATCCAAGCAAGAAGTATTCCATCGTTTCATATTAAGCCGGAATGTGAGTCTTGATAGTGAATTGAGCGCTTTAATGCAAGTATGCACCAAAGTGATTTAGTAAAACAGGGTCCAGCAGGTACTACAGAGCAGGTGAGTCGGGTGTTACCATTGGAAACGGAATGCTAATGGTAGCATCGTCGATGTACAGCATGTAAATGGAGTTGGCGGGAACCATCTCACGTTTCATGCTTTTGCCGGTGAAATACTGAATATTGTCAGGGCTGACATCCAGAATGATGCTGGGAATTCTGGTGCCATCATTCAGCTCAATCACATCGGTAAGTGACGTGGGGTCTTTACCCTTGAGCATTGAGTATAAGTTGACATCCATGTTTGTCTCCAGTAATTGAACGTTTGCACGAGAGATGATCTGAACCGAAGCATCAAATTTATTCTCAAATACAAAGTAGGCATCATCAGCATCAATCAGGTTGCCATTAATGGATTCCTGTTCATGGGTGATGATGTTGATAGCCATGTTTTTTGAAGGGGATGTTTTTGCAGTTTCAACATGGTAAGATTTTGCAGAAATGCTACCCATGCTGAGTACTATTGTCAGGGCAATCATCAGGGTATTTCTTAGTTGACTCATTTCTGTTTCCTTTCAAAAGACCTTCTCTGGTCTGACTGGAAACATTTTAGCCTTTGATCTAGATCACCGTAATTAGGGGAATCCTAATGTTGTGGGGGGAAATCCCCTATGTGAGGGAGAATGAAACTGGAAATTGGAAAATTGAAACTGGTTGCTACCCCCCTCAACCCGTCTTTTCGCCTGCCATGGTGTAGCTGAAAGCGTAGGCTGGAGGAGGAACGACGCGGCAATCTCTCTGTTAACAACTAGACACGTATTGCACGAATGAGACGAATGGATACAAAAGGAGCAAAATGTTAAAAATTGCTTGCCCACAAAGACTCGGCGAAGGCAGTTACAAACTTGAAACTAGAAATTTGAAACTGGTTGCGACTAAGCTCAACCTGTCTTTGCGCCTGCCAGGCCGTAGCTGAAAGCGTAGGCTGGAGGAGGAACGGCGCGGCAATCTCTCTTTTAGCAGCTAGACACGAATTGCACCAATGAGACGAATGGACACAAAAATAGGAGATGGAAACTTGACTGCCCACCAGAGCACAACGTGCGTAGGTGGGAAACTGGAAATTTGAAACTGGTTGCGACTAAGCTCAACCTGTCTTTGCGCCTGCCAGGCCGTAGCTGAAAGCGTAGGCTGGAGGAGGAATGGCGCGGCAATCTCTCTTTTATTGATTAGACACTAAATGCACGAATGAGACGAAGGGACACATAGTTGTGAGAGGTACGGCTTGTATACTTTTATAGGCTCGAAGAATGAAGGTGGGAACTTAGATATTCATGAATCAGTTACCCCGTCCTTCAGGGCAGGGGGTTACGGTATTGTAGTCGAATTATGGACTTCAGTCCACCCCCTTTTTGATCACAATCACCTTAGCACCTCAGAATATGAGTAGATCGCTGAACCAGCTGTAACAATCGAATTTAAAAAGGATAGATAACTGGCGACTATCCCCAACCCGTCTTTGCGAACGTAGTGAAGCAATCTCTCTCTCATTAGAGGGGATCGAAGTTTTGGGAAAGAGACTAGAAGTTAGAAAGTTCGTCCCTTAAATTCAAAAACAATGATCCTTTGACAACCCATCGAACCCATATAACTCATAAACTCATAAACTCCCATTGTACAACATGGTGATTCAGATTTAATTAAGCGTGATGGATATTAGCAAAATACTCGATGACTGGCCTTTTGACCCGCTAACCGTTAGTGCTCGGCTAATTGAGGGCGATGATGGGCGCAAAAAAGTGCAGATGCGGGTGGATATGGGTTTGATTCAGATGGAGTATGATGGTCGCCCTGACGGCACCCGCCCCGGTGGATTCGATTCTTATATGCATTACTATCGATCTCTGGCTGAAACGGATGATAATTTTGTTCTGGATCCCAGACAATCATTCAATCTGCGACAGGAAGGGATGCAATATTATCATCGCTACCTCAGCCTGCATCAGTTAAAAGATTACCTGGGTGTCATACGCGACACGCGTCATAATCTGGACATTTTGAATGTTATTGGAAATTATGCAGGTGCGGTTGAAAACTTAAACAGCCAGCAACATCGGCCTTATGTCATGATGATGAACACCTCAGCAAAGACCATGCTGAAGCTTGAAGCAAATGACAAAGTAGATGCGCTGAAAATTCTGAAGGCCGGCGTTCGGCAAATTAAAAATGTATATGAAAATGTGCTGGATGATCCACAACCGGAACTCAGCCCTGAGATATTTCAATTGCGTGAATTGCAGCACCGGATAACCGACGATGGTATTCCGACTGAATTGCCCGCAATGGAAAAGCTGGAAATTGAGCTACAGATGGCGCTACTCTCTGAGAACTACGAAAAAGCTGCCAGTCTGCGTGACCAGATAGAGCGCTCCTCAAATAATTAACAAAAAATCCTGGGGCTATTCCGGCAGGATGAGTGATCGATAGGTCGCCAGATTCACAATTGGTGGCTTAAAGAGATCCTGCAATACCATTCCCACAGCACCTAGCGTACCAGCCCGATTCTTCAAGGCACCTGCTTTTATCTGCACCACTTCTGCCGGCACGATAAGCACATCCTCTTTGGCCTTATTGATGGCTTCCTCAATCACATCGGGACATTTATCTGCCACAGGACCGCCAATGATGATCAGTTCTGGGTTAAAGAGATTGATCACACCAATGGCCAGAACACCTAATATCTGTCCAAATTCTTTAAGGGCATCTTTGGCAAGCGCATCATCTTTTTTGGCAGCCGATGCAATGGTGTTCAGGTTAATTTCATTACCTTCCAACACTGTAGGTCTCCCGTTGGCTTGCACTGCATCCTGAAGAGATCGTTCAAGATTGCGTGTTGTCAGGATTTCCCCAAAGCGATGTTGATCCTGGTACAAGATGGGAAAGCTGCCCCGGTTAATACCGCTGGCCGATATTTCTGTGTAGCCAACTTCGCCAGCCGATGCAGTAATTCCACGGTAGATATCACCATTGATAATTATACCGGCACCAATTCCTTCCCCCAGCCAGATATAAATGACATTCCTGGCATTTTGACCGGCCCCCCAGTGATATTCACCCAGCGTAATGGTCTTAACATCATTTTCAAGATAGACTTTGGTATCCAGTGCATCTTCCAGAAAGGTTTTTATTGGGAAACCTTCCCAGTCCTTCAGGGAATGGCTGGAAAGTATGGAGCCGGCTTCATAATCCATTAATCCTGGAAGTGCCAGACCCAGCCCTAGGATAGCACTCATTTTGTCCTCATCGCCAACCATTTTCTCAATGGTTCGAACAATCCTCTGAAGAATTAATTTGGGATTTGTATTGTCTGTAAAATTTATACTTGAGTCATGCAAGACTTCCGCATTCATGTTGGTTACAAGAATGTTGGCCCGGTGTAAGTGAATTTCAATTCCAATGGCCAGACCAGCATCGGCATTGAACTCCATCATGACGGGGCGTCTACCACCTTGAACAGTAGATTGTCCTTTTCCGATCTCAAACAAAATGTTTGTTTCCAATAGCCTGCGGACAATTCCACCTATAATAACTTTGGATACTCCCATTTTGCGCGCCACCTCAGAACGTGAAATGGGACCCTCGTCCCGAACAATGCGAAGCACGGATATTTCGTTTATTTGACGTACAAAATGGAAATTTGATTTTTTCATTAAAAACCCCAATAAGAGCTGTAGCCTCCTAGTCAAACCATCTTGAAGTTTGTAGGCTAGTATTTACAATCTTCTACTTGAAACAAAATGACAGTGTAGTAAGTTAATCTTATTTACTTACTAATCCCAACGCTTTGTGCATTGTTTCAACTGTGGACTCGCTTAGATTTAGTGACATTAAAACATGGCTTAGTTTTCAATCATAATCAGGGATGGATTCTTCCGATACATGGCACCAAAACCGCAATTCCTTTACTGTTCAACATTAAAATTCATAATGAATTAGGATCAGGCATGAGCACATACATACTTTTTGAACCAGAAAACTTATCTTCATTTGGTCCCATAACCTTGTTGCAGTCTGTGGGCGAATTCAGATATGGTGTCTACTCAAATCTTGAGCGAGCTCAGAATATCCTATCCCCCGATTCCATTCAACTCTGGGTACGACCTATCCTTCATGCTGATCATTCTGAGAAGTATCCAACCATCCCCATCAACCAGAACGCAGACAAAGATACCATTTTTCTGAATGCTGCCACCCCAGCCTGGATGTATTCAACTGCCATCGCGCTCATGGAGGAAAAAGGGAGCCAGGCCGTGGATATTGATGGCTGTATTATTGCTGCCAAACCTGGCAAGGCAATTCAGTTCAACACAAACTTTCATAAAAACCTGGAATCTCTGAGTAGTGTCCCCTGCGATGCAGAAATCTGTGACAGTCACCCGAATTGGGTCTGGGATTATCTGGATCTGATTGGGCCAGCACTTGAGTATGACGCACAATTCTGGAAAGCCCAGAAAAGCATCCTTACAAAATTGCCTCCGGATCTTTCTACACTCGATGAGCGAAACATTTTTATCCACAATACTGCGGAGATTAGCAAATTTGTTCATCTTGATGCCAGCCATGGTCCCATTATCATTGCCGAGGATGTCAAAATCAGTCCCTTTTGTGCACTTGCAGGACCACTTTTTATCGGGAAACGCAGCACTCTCAAGCCTTCAACCTCAATTCGTCACTCCATTGTAGGCAAGGTCTGCAATCTTGGTGGAGAAATCAAGGGTTCCATCATTCATCCCCATTCCAATAAAAGTCATGACGGTTTTCTGGGGGATTCAATCGTCGGATCCTGGGTCAACATGGGCGCTGGCAGTACCACCAGCAATATGAAAAATAATTACCAGAATATCCGAGTCTCCTGGGATGGAAATACCTATGAGACAGAACGACAATTTCTGGGTACCATTATCGGTGATCACTGCAAGACTGCTGTTGGAGTGCGTTTAAACACGGGTACCATGATTGGCCCCTTCAGCAATGTGTTCCAGGCAGATTTTCCACCACGGGCCATTCCCTCATTCTCATGGGGCAATGGAACACATGTCCTTGAGAAGGCCATTAGTACGGCTCAACTCATGATGAAGCGCCGCAGTCTAGAATTGTCCACCGCTCAACAGGAGCTCATGCGTGCTCTCGCCGAAGACAACACTCCATTTATTCACTTTTAGTACATATAACCCAGCCGCTCACACAGGATCATCCATGAACAACCATCGAATCTCTAAGACACTGCTTGGCTTCACCCTCTCATTAATTCTCTTTGCCTGCGCCTCAGGACCCGTCAATATTGAATCTTCCTCATGGGCCAGAGCAACGCTCAAAAAGTTAACGCTGCGCCAAAAAATTGCTCAAATGATGGTCTATCATATGAACCTTGACTATCGCTTTGCAGATGCCAAACACTGGCAGGAAATCCGGACTATTCTTGATACCGACGGCATGGGATCTGTTCTGGTATGGGGTGGTGAATCTACAGCCTCCCTGAGTATCCTCAACGAAATGCAGAGACGTTCCAGGGTTCCCATTCTGGTGACTGCTGATCTGGAATACGGTCTTAAGGGTCGTTTTGATGTTGGAACAGAAGTGCCCTGGCCTATGGCCCTGGCTGCTACTGGGGATCCTGATCTGGCATATGAAGCCGGAAGAATTACAGCAGTAGAAGGAAGAGCGTTGGGAATCCACCTGGCACTCGCTCCGGTTGTTGATGTGAATAACAATCCCCAAAACCCCATTATCAACACCCGGGCCTTCAGTGAAGACCCTGATCAGGTCTCACGCTACGCAAAGCGTTTCGTTGACGGGTTGCAATCCCATAACATGTTAGCCACAGCAAAACATTTTCCCGGACATGGCGACACCCAAACTGATTCCCATAGCAGATTGGCAAAAATTCCTGAGGATTCTACACGACTTTGGTCAGTTGAGCTAAAGCCTTTTCAGGACATGATTGATGGTGGCATCGATGTGGTTATGTCCGGTCATCTTGATGCTGGAGAGTTTCAGATGGAACCGGGTATCCCCTCCTCGCTGTCACCCTTCTGGCTACAGGATGTCCTGCGCAAGAAAATGGGTTTTAAAGGTGTGGTTATCACTGATGCCATGGCCATGGGTGGTATTGTAAACAAGTTTTCTGATCGCTATGCCCTGATCCAGACTATCAAAGCCGGCTCTGACCTCATCATTCAAAACTATGATTATAGAGGATCCATCGACTTTATCGAAGAAGCCGTACATGATGGACTACTCACTGAAGCGCGCATTGATGAATCCGTATTGAGAATTCTTACTCTAAAATCAAAGATCGGGTTGGATAAGCAAAAACTCACTGATTTACCCGCTATGCATCAGGCACTGGCTTCAGAAGAAAATTTATCTGCATCTAAGACAATTATGACCAAGGCCGTGACACTGGTGAGAGACAGTTTAAATGTGGTTCCTTTCAACCCCACCCATAAAGATACTGTCTACGTTATAGATGTTAATGACCATGCCAATGACCATGACATGAGTACAGTTCGAGCATACCTGAACAAATCTTTACCCTATGTAGAATCATATGTGGTGGACAATACAGATCCACAGGCTTACTATGAAACTGTCCTGAATGCAATCCCAGATTCTGCTCGGGTAATCGTGAATGTCTTCAGTCGCATTAAAATGAAAAAAGATCGAGTATCTCTTCCTGAGATCCAGAGTGAATTCATCCGGTCAATCCATAGCAAAACACCCAATTTGTTGGTTACAAGTCTGGGGACACCCTATGTCATCGATGCTTTTCCACAGGTGCCAGCCTATATGGTGTGTTTCAGTTCTCAGCGTAGTATGCAGAAAGCCTTGGCAAGCGCTATCGTTGGACAGGCCAATATTTCAGGCACCTTACCCATTTCAATTCCTGGAATTGCCAGCAGAGGTGATGGGATCAAGCGTGATGGTAACGTTATGGCTACTGCCAAAACCATGGTCACAGCACCAGAGGATGAGAAAATACTCTTCCACGTTTCCCCTGAGGAAGTTGGTGCCGATCCCGGACGCATCATGCCCCATATTCACGCCGCTTTGAAGGATAGTGCGTGGCCTGGTGGGGTGTTACTGGCAGCCAAGGATGGTAAGATCTTCATGCATGAGTATTTCGGTAATCACACCTACACTTCTGATCGCCAAACTTATCGTGGTGACATCTTTGACTTGGCCTCTGTAACCAAGGTGATCGCCACCACTTCGGCTGCCATGAAACTGTACGAAGAAGGTAAATTGAACTTGGACACAACTGTGGTTTCTTACCTCCCCCATTTTGCCAATCCGGATTCGGTGAGTGATTCACTTAAACGGGTCATTACGGTAAAAAACCTGCTCACACATACCGCTGGGATGCAACCTTTTAGACGTTTTTTTGCCATGGAAGCTCCCAGCCAGGAAGCGCTGTGGGATAGTGTATTCGACTCAGCACTGGATACGATCCCTGGAACGAAATATAGATATTCGGATATTGGTCTTATTACCCTGGGGAAGATTATTGAAAAGCAGGCAGGGACTGATCTGAAAACATTTACTGATAGTGTGATTTTTGATCCACTTGAGATGACAGCCACTGGCTACTTGCCTGAGTATCCCCTAAATCGAATAGTACCCACTGAATTTAGTTGGCTTGACAGTTCGCTCATTCATGGCTATGTGCACGATGAAAATTCTCACTCGCTGGGTGGAATCACCGGTCATGCCGGGCTGTTTTCAACCAGTAGTGATCTGGCTCGTTTCGCTCAAATGATGCTCAATAAGGGTGTCTTAGGCGATGTACGTATTTTTAAACCGGAAACTATTGAGTTGTTCACCCAACGGGCCAATATGCTGGAGGAGTACAATTCTCGTTGTCTGGGTTGGGACAGCCCTGAAGGTATTAGCTCTGGGGGTGCCTACATCAGTATCAATAGCTTTGGGCACACAGGATATACTGGAACTTCTATATGGATTGATCCAGACAACCAAATATTTGTCATTTTGTTGACCAATGCGGTACACCCTTATCGCAGTTATAAATATCCCAATTATTTTGACTGGCGACAGCGAATCCACGCATCGGTTTACGAAAGTTTAGGTTTTACCGAGATAACCCCCAAAGTCGAGTGGCGGGATCGTTGGTTGAAGGAGCAAAAAAGACAGAGCCGCTGGTGGTATAAGCTTTTTCATAGAAAGCACTAGCCCTCCACGTCTTCGCGAGCGGAGCGCGGCGATCT
>JAERTH010000181.1 GCA_016844955.1 Fidelibacterota bacterium
CCTTTGGGGTTGCCCTCATCGCCAGGCTTCTTGAAAGCCAGGGATTCCGGGTCGCTATTCTTTCTCAGCCCCGGCATGATCGGCCAGCCGATTTTCGCCGCTTTGGCAAACCCCATCTCTTTTTTGGCATTACTGCTGGAAATCTCGATTCCATAGTCGCAAATTACACGGGAAACGGTAAGGTTCGTGATATTGACAACTACTCCGCAGACGGTAATCCCTGGCGATCCGAGGAACGATCAAAAAAAAACAGACGGAGACCCGACAGGGCCACAATCGTCTATGCCAGTCTTGCACGTGGCGCTTACAAGGATGTTCCGGTTATTCTGGGAGGTGTTGAAGCCTCTCTGCGCCGTTTTGTTCACTATGACTATAAGCAGAATAAATTGAGAGGCTCGGTTCTGACGGACGGTAAGGCGGATCTGCTTATCTATGGTATGGGCGAAAAAGCCATCACAGACACTGCTCAAAATCTTCGTGCGAAAAACCCACTCTCCTCTATTCCGGGAAGCTGTGAGCGCTTAACCGACCTGCAATATGATGAGTA
The DNA here is from genome assembly GCA_016844955.1 of Fidelibacterota bacterium. GTDB lineage: Bacteria > Fidelibacterota > UBA8477 > UBA8477 > JABMPR01 > JABMPR01. The sequence goes on from JAERTH010000181.1 coordinate 548, forward strand.
CAGCAAGAAAAACTCTCTGAAAAATTGTATCGTTTTACCCTCATGGCAGGAGATTCAAACAAATCGTTCCCTCTTCCTTGAGGCCGAGCAGATCATCGATAGCCATGCACGCAGCTATTCCTCAAAAATTCTCATACAGAAACAGCAGACGGGGTGGATAATCCAGAATCCTTCCCCCGGAGTACTGACCACACCCGAGCTTGATGCTGTCTACAACCTGCCATTTACTCGAAAGCCTTACCCAGACCGTACGGATATCCCTGCCTACCGGATGATCCGAGATTCCATCACCATTGTCCGTGGATGTTCCGGCAACTGTTCTTTTTGTGCCATCACGCGCCACCAGGGACCGTCAATCAGTAGCCGCAGCCGCAATTCCATTATTCAGGAAGCCCGCTATATTTCACAAATGGCTGACTTCAAAGGAACCATAAGCGACCTTGGTGGCCCCACTGCAAATCTCTATGGTACCAGCTGTGCCATTGGCGGATGTAAAAAGCATGACTGTCTTTACCCAAAGGTGTGTGAACACCTGTTGGTTGACGAATCCGGATTGACCGACCTGCTTAGCGGCGTTTCCTCTCTTGAGGGAATTAATCATGTCTTTATCTCCTCCGGCCTGCGAATGGAGTTGCTTCTTAAAACACCAAAGTTACTGCGCAGACTCATCTCATCGCACCTTCCCGGATCGATAAAGATAGCACCAGAACATACTGAACATAACGACCTTACTCTCATGCATAAGGAACCACATGCCATGTTAAAGCTCTTTGTTCAGGAATGCCGAAATATTGCCAGACAACAAAAGAAGGATATCCATTTCACCCCATATGTTATTACCGCCCATCCCGGTAGCTCAATAAAAAGCGCTGAGGCCCTGGTGAAAAAGATGAAAGCGCTGAACCTGAAAGTTAGAAATTTCCAGGACTTTACCCCCACGCCTGGTACATTGTCCACTGCCATGTACGTCACGGGGATTGATGCGGTCACAAAAACAAAGATATCAATTGCGACTCAGTCAGAAAAATCACGACAAAGAGCTATCCTTGAAAAATCATTCCACAAACGTAAAGCTGTTAATCCTACAACGCAACTTATCAATATAGGCGTTGACTAAGATTAGCCATTCATGCTATTCTGGCAACAAATTCCTTCAAAGGAGGTATCCTATGTTGCCAGAAATACGTCAGTCGGACTATATGTACGCCGTACCCAAGTTTGAGCTAACCCGAGACGACATACCTGATATTGCCAAGGATCTCAAAGGTTTTCACGAAAATTTTGCTGATTGCTTTTATCGGAGCGAGTCTCGAGATAATTTTTATCGATATATGGCTGGGCAGTTTAGCCCTATAGAACGAAAGTCCATCGAGCCTATAGCATTTGCAATTGAAGGTGCTAAGGTTAGAGCAATGCAGCGCTTTGTATCTGATGCTCCATGGGATGACGACAAGATCATGTATAAGTATCGTAGTTTTGTTAATGAGGACATCGGGCACCCAGAAGGCGCTATTATTTTCGACGAAACTGGTTTTGTGAAAAAAGGAGATGACTCGATTGGCGTAGGGCGTCAATATTGCGGTACTATTGGAAAAGTAGACAATTGTCAAGTGGGTGTTTTCGCCGCTTATACATCTGCTTTTGGTTATTCCCTTGTAGATAAACGGCTTTATATTCCAGAACACTGGTTTTCAGATGACTACGCTAAGAAGCGTGATAAATGCAAATTACCAGAAGATACTGAGTTTAAAACCAAACCGCAATTGGCAGCGGAGATGCTTCTTGATTTGGCTGACCAAAAACAATTGCCATTTCGATATATACTTGCGGACTCTGTGTATGGAACCAGTCCTGAGTTTATTGAGGCTGCAGAATCTTTGGTGGGTATTACATACATGCTCCAAGTACCTGAAGATACCTTGTGCTGGTTAAAACAACCAGTGATTATTGACAAAAAATACAAGTACCGTGGCCGAAAGAAAACGAAGAAAATTCTTTCAGATACAGCTAAAGCTCCCGTTACATTCAAGGCATTGGCAAAAGGGATTAATAGCTTTTTTTGGTATCGTAGAAAAGTTTCAGAAGGGACAAAAGGGCCAATTGAATATGAATTCACCAAAAGACGTATTGTTCTTTCCCATGAAGGCTTGCCCAAAAAATCGGTCTGGGTGATCATCCGCAGAACCTTGGTGGAGAATCCGGAATATTCTTTTTTCATTTCCAACGCCCCTGTCAGTAAGAGATTGGATCTATTTGTATGGCTGAGTGGATTGCGATGGTCAATTGAGCAGTGTTTTAGAGAAACAAAAACAGAGCTAGGAATGGACCAATATGAGGTGCGGAAATTTCCAGGTTGGCACCACCATATTTTAACTTGCATGCTTGGCCATTACTTTCTCTGGCATCTCAAAATAAGGTTGGGGAAAAAAAGCACCAGCTATTACTCCTGCGCAGCTTAGGCTATTATTGAAAACGGTGCTTCCTCTTAGAAAATTTGATGCAGAAATGATTATTGAATTGATAGATTGGGTTCAGCGACGTAACCACCGATCCTATTTATCTCATAGAAAGAAGCAATTGAGAAAAGGGGTTGGTGACTCGTATGTTGCGTTGTAGGGTTAACAATCAGTTCAAGCTCATCTGCTACCCTCTTGGATTTTTGTCGTTTTAGCTCGAGTTTCAACTCCAGGTTCTTGAAATTGAGGTTTGAGGAATGCTCCGCAATAGTTTTCAGGTGTTGCCCTAGCAGCCGATTAAAGGCAACAACAGTCACCCCCCCTGTAACTAGGGAACCTAGAGCAATAAAGAGGAAAAGTATTTTTGTGTCATGGAAGATCTGGTTGAATATATGATCTAAGCCAATAC
>JAERTH010000182.1 GCA_016844955.1 Fidelibacterota bacterium
AAAGTCGAAAGTCGTAGTTTTTCCAAACGGGCTTTTTTCAGGGCTGGATCGTAATAATCATTGATGTTGTCAATCCCACAGACCTCATGGCCTTCGGATATCAATCGTTTTGAAAGATGATAGCCAATAAAACCAATCGTACCTGTTATGAGTATTCTCTTCACTACCACCCAATCAATTATCTCGATAATGCTTTGGAGAGAAAATAGTTCACACAAAGCATTTCAAAAGCTGAAATCTTAAAGAGTTTAAGGGGATATCTATGAAGCACTTCACATCTGATCCCTGATTCCGATTTTGGCGGTTCCTACCACTAGTCCCGATAGTCGAATTTATTCAGCCAGTTGATTCTCGATCCATAATGCTCAATGGCAGTAATCAGGGTGTAATTTAACAAGTGCAAATAATCATCAGGACCTTTTCCACTCTTTTTATATAAACGAGTCCGTTTCTCCGCATCATACTCCGTGTACACATTCATACAATCCTCTAGAAATGTCATGGAGTCAGTACTGTTGGGGAACCTAAACCGACCTGACCTCAGTTGATTATATAAGCGATCCATGCTTTGGGTTCTGGGTACAGAGAAACGTTGTTGCTCACGCTTCCACCTTACAGGGTGAGAGCCACCACTGTACTCCACCTCTACCATCCTTTCGCCGATCCTTTGCCGTAAGCGTAGATTTTCTTTATTTCCAATCCGGTGATCAGCCAGAACCCAATTAACATAAAAAGCGCCTACCAAACCTACAATTTCATCGAGGACCATTTGTGGACCCTGAACCCCATCATATTGAGGACCTGAGAAGCGTTTCATATAGAGTATTTTTATGTGATCATGTTCAACCTGTGCAATACTTATAATACTATGCGATTGCCCGTCCTCTTTTGTGTTATAGGCCCAGTCAAGTGTAGCAATAGTGGGCTTGTCTCGCACCTTCTCAGATACTTCCCCGGGAAGCATCATAGGGCGATCCTCACAAAAAGACTCCAGTTCCTGCCGTGTTATGAGGGCTTGTCCACTGACATTTGGTAAACACATCACTTCGTTCAAGAATCTATCACGTGTATAGTTCTCATATTTGTCCAGGATGCCATCGGAAGCGGATGTTCTCCAATTTGTACGCGGGTCAATTAGTCGGGGGATTCTGTATCCCGTGCGCTGGCACTCCGTGTTTTGTGGAACCCAGCGACCTTTCAATGCATCAATTGGTTCTTTACATATACTGCAAAACAAATATTCCATTTGAAGATCCACATGCTCCAGACCGATGGGAGGGTTATCATTCCCGCAAGCTTCACAGGGGATGATCCATTCATTTTGGCAGGTGTCCAGGAATAACTGATACATCAAATTTTCTTCACCCTTGCAGGTACCTAAAAAAAGATAATTTGAGTCGCTGGGGAAGTTCGCAGCACTCTCCATAATTACATCCAAATGTCCCTTAGGAATGTCTTGGATTTCATCAACGATAATTGATTTCGCGCTGATTCCCCTGGCAGAATTCACGCGTGTGCCAATCGCTCGCATGAAGATGACTGACCCATTGCTCACCTGTAAGCTACTTGCGTTATTAATACTTCCCTGTTTAAAAGCGCGACGTTTCAGGGAGGCATTCCTCTCGAAGTGAGGGAGAATACTATTTTCACGCAAATCTCTTAACTGATCTCTGCTTGCAGTCGATAATAGGATGGATCCACTCCCCTTAGAAACCGTCTGTAATACGGCTCGAGTGGCTACATAGGTTGATTTTCCTAACTGTCGACTTGTCATTAAGACACAATAGCGGCTGTTTTCATTGTAAATCTGCTTCCAGTAGGGACGTGACCCTAGTTCAATAGGTAACCCTTCCTTATTCTTAAAATATTTTTGAATTAGCAGGGCTCGCCCCATTCTGGATTGAGAAGATGCCCTACTCATGACCGCCCCCCAGGCTGAAATCGCCTAGTAAATTCCCCCTATTCTCATCAGAGCTGTCATTCTGAATCAAATCTGACATCTCAGGATAAATCGAAAGATATTCCTTCAAGCTTTTGGTGTGCTCCGACTTTGTCTTTCCATCTCTGAGTTGCTTCGAAGCCTGATAGAGAGCCAGTTGATTATTTTGAAGGGTTCGACTATTTAAAGAATTTTGCTGGTGGGGTTTTAATCGAATCTCATAGAGAACCATTTTCTCAGCTGCAGGCTTATCGCTCAAAGCTGCTTCCAGCAAGGGTTTAAAACTGGAGGTAAGCGCAGGATCTGATTCAAGGATTTCCACGAGTGCTAATCTTGATTTACTAGAAAAGCCATTGCGCATACTCGTATTCCAGAACTGCGTTAAAAATCGAGCGATATGTTCTTCCTTAAAGCCATCCAGAAGAAGACTATTCCTAATATTTGAGTATATTTCAACACTCCGCATATTAAAGAAAGCCAGGCCGATTATCCTGAAAAATACTTCAGACATAGCCATAATCTCTTGAGAATAAATCAGCTTATCCTTATCTGCTTTGATTTTAACGGATTTAAACTTGAACTCTTCAGGGGGTGGACCGAGAAAGTCGATGATATACAAGAGAAGCATTCTCAAGGGACAATGCGGAAGCTTTACAACTTCCGCTTTTAAAAAATTTTTCTCTTTGTCTTTGAATGATTTGGAAGGATATGTCTTATTCACGCCAAGTGAATAGCCCCAAAATTTGACCAACAGGATCTCAAAATATGTATGGGCGGGGTTGGCCTCCCAGGGAAATATCTGTTTCATGGGATCCGAATCCTCATCGAGGGAGCTAAAAAGAAGAGACTTAAGATAAACACACGAACATGCTCCCTGTAAAGTGGTTTTAGTGATAGAAAATTGCGTTTCGGTTTTCCTGATTGTCTACAAATATGCCCTGAATTCGGTTGTTCAAAGATTCCTAGTTTTATGACTCTTTCCATCTCAGACGATACTCGTTTCAAATCTTCTGGAGATCGATTTTGTAATATCTTATTGATATCAATTGGGCTTTTCTTTTTTTGCTGCATTGGATATTCCTTTCCTACAATTTTTCTTGTGACTCACACCCCTATCATGGGGCATTTTTCATCGCCACTTCTGAACCATACAAACAACAATCGTCAAAAGTGAGATTATTTAGAATTTATTTTTTTATCAGAAGTGTGATTAATAGAAGCAATAATCATAGCGAAGTATGCTGAATGGCGACCACCCACCATCATCTTAATATCTGTTATTATTTAGCATAGCGATAAAATGCCTGCCAGATAATCTATGATAGACCTGCTGACAGGCATTTTGGTTTCGATGTAAGAAACTTGACTGATTGGATACTTTTTCAAGTGTTCAACCGAAGGCGAGGAATTTGGCAATAAATCTGTGACCTGGCATCCAGGGCTTTCTGTAGTTGTGGCTTGGAAACAAGCTCGCGAATGCCCACCTCTACCCTGGCCCAGCGATATGTATCAGTTTGTGTGTCCAACAACTCGAAAGTCGTGACCACCGCTATCTGAGGAATTCCACTCCGTGATAACCTGAGCTGATGTTCTCGCCATCCCCGGATACTACTGGGGGAGATATTGAAGACCATGGCCCGTGATCTTCTTTTGATGAGGGGTAGAACATATAATCTGACACCCGGCCTACACGCTCCCACACCTGGGAGTGCTTCAGGACAGTGCTCACAGTTGGCAGCCAGGGGATCATTGCTGTAGATTACGTCATCCACAGCAGCACACCTCGATTTTTCCTGCCCCTCAATCCAGAGTACTCTTAACTTTTGTTCTGCAAATACGATCATGGGCAGGACCTGATTCTTCAGGAATACAAATTGCTTATCCTCTGTGAGATAGGACTCGCCCTTATCGATAAAGAAACGGTGCTTACCGTCCTCCCTATGTTCAATACGCAGCCTGGGGATATCAACCTTTTCAACTTGCTGCTCCAACCGTCGAAGCTCCTTGTCAATATCCCAACCTGTTTCATTCAATTGACCCAGGGCACGATCAAGTGCTACCTTTGATACCTTCTTCATACTTGTTTTCCTTTCTGGCTTTCCAATTCCACTTCAGGCAATACCTGATGCAAGTTTGCATACTGATGCACCAGATGCACGGCTGAACGATCGTCACACTTATCCCGATAGGCACAGTATCCACAGGCAGAGTTGTTGGGAAAAGCCCAGTCCTTTGTTATCATCTTGATGATATTTCCCAGCTCTTCCCTGAACTGCCATAGCTCCCAACTGGGTTTCTCAACACTGATGAGAGGACAACCTTTTTCTTCACCCTTCTTTCCATATTTACCATCACGTTTGTATATCTCATGAGCTCTCAGAAAGTAGATGGAAGTTCTATGAACTCTCAGCCTGCTTCGAACCCACGAACCACCGGTAAAGATCTCGCCATATCGAAGGGCGTAGGCATACAGGTTGAGCTGCCAGTCTCTCTTCAGGGCATGCTTACTTGGTCGCTGCACACCAGATTTGAAATCGATGAGTTCCAGCGTATGATCTACATTGCGCCTGACCTGATCGATGGTTCCTGTCAGCAGCATCCCCTTAAATCGTACTCTGAATTTTGTTTCAGAGTAGAGAACCGTTGCTGCTTGGTTTTGATTATAATTCACATACCCATTCAAAACCTCTAGCGCATGGGATTGCATGCTGGCTAGATCCTCTTCAGCTCCCTTTTTCCAGCGGATTGGAATCTGTAATTCTATTCCAAGTACTTCCTGCAGAGCCTGGGTATAAGTGAGTTCCAGGTCCAGATCAAATCCTTCCATATGCATCCTGTGAAGGCACAAATGCAGGGCACTCCCATGCAGAGCTGCTAGACTCCTGTAGCTGGGTGCAAGCTTTTGGACATGGCGAAACCGAAACATCAAGGGGCAGCTGAGCCAATCCTTTATAGTGGATTGGCGCAGCTCGATTCGATCCAGGATCTCAGCTTTGCGATACTTCATCCTGTTTACTTCTTTTCTTTTCTGGTTTCTTCTGTGCCCAGGTAATGATTTCGCCAAGAATCAACAGGACGGCCTCGATGATTGTCTGAATACCTCTCCCAGTCATGGATCAGACTGCCTTCCAGTGATACTGATCAACGAACAGTCGGTGCAGAGAGAGATGTTTTTCCATAATGGAAGCGGGCGGAGCACTTTTCAAAGCTTCCGTAATGGCATTATAGAGGCTCCACACCGTACGAGGTGAGAAGTCATCATGTGACGGTGCTTCCCACTCGCGGTGTGCCACTGGGATTTGCCGGGGAGTCATGATGCCCCGTCCGTAGACAAGACCGAGCATCCGGTAGGCCTGATCATCATTAATGGGGATATCCCGCATGGCTCCAGCATCCTCCAGTATTTCCTGGTAGGTTGACTGAGAGCGATAGATGGCCTGAAGTGCCATGGATTCCATATCCCGAATAACATGGCTGGTGTGTTTCCGCAGGACTGTGATATCACCTGAGATCACCATGTTGTCGCACACAAATACGGCAGCCCCTACAGAAATTCCGACGGACATACTGCGGTCATAGCTATTGCGGAATCCAATGGACAGGCCCAGGGCTGAATCCTCGGATCTGAAGGTGTGGATCCCAAACATTTTGTTTCCATCTGCAGCAAGACCAAAATGACTCTTCTCATATTCAAAATCGGGAAAAATACTGGCCACCATCTGAAGCAACATGGTGGAGAGTTGCTCATGTGGAACCGGTTGATAGGTCCGCGTTTTCTGGGGCAATGGAATTGCGATTATTTCATTCATGGTGGCACTTTCTGCACCACGATGTAGCATGAGTGTCATAAGAATGACCTCCTTTTTTTTAAAAAAAGCATTTTTTTAGGGAAAGTTGAGTGTGGAGTTAAGCCTGACTCTGGTGATGGGTGTTACAGTTTCTGATGATCTGCAAAAGAATAAAAATCATTCCCAACGATAATGTGATCCAAAAGATCAATATCGATGGTGCCAAGCGCTGATTTTAGCTTGGCTGTGATCTTCTCATCAGACAGACTGGGCGTATTATTTCCACTGGGATGATTATGGGCTAAGATCACAGCTTTCGTGCCGGGGTAATCCATGAGAATGGTGCGAATCACCTCACGAGGATAGACAGCGGCTGTGTCCAGACTGCCAGTGAACAGAATTTGACTACCCAGAACCTCGTGTTGGGTATTCAGGTAAATGATTGCAAAACTTTCCTGATACTGGGAATCCTTGAACATGGATCTCAGGTGATTAACAGAAGCGCTGACTCCTCCCAACTTGTCCCCTGCTTGAATGGTAAATCGTTTAACAAATTCTTCCCGGATACGGTCATCACTCACCTGCTCCAGTTTGTGTTCCATAATGGTAACCCTTCTTCATGGGCTGAAACCAACGATCCATTCACACCAAAAGTCGAAACTATGGATTCATATGTGAAGGATGTTGTTTTCCAGCGATTGTATGTGATTATTCTTCACATTACATATCGCTTAAATCATGGAATTATTTCTTCTTAATAAGAGAAAAGAGTGTGTGCTTCGAGGGTCATTCTTGTGCGGGAGAAGTGGGCCTATGCTATTTAATCATTGAGAGGTCAGTGTGACCAATGGATTCAACTACTTGAGCCAGATTACCAGTCAGGCAAACGAATGGATGCAATGTTCTCATAGACCTCTTCAAATATTTGAAGCATCCGTTCCAGATTTAGGCCTACTGGCTTTCCTACTTCAAAGATATCAGTACGTGAGGGTCGCCCCTGTCCGCTGATAGTCGTGGAATAATTTCCGTTGAATCCGCCACTGGGAGCAAAATTATAAGCTGGTGAATTGCACCAAGTAGACTAATGTTTTCCACTATCACGGGCCCGCTTTCTAGGCTTACGCTCAGTGGCTCTCAATACTTCGGCAATATTCTTGAACTGGTTGGCGGGAAACAATTGATGAAACTCATGGGTAGCATCCAAGACTACCGCAATCTTGAGCAGACTATGTAGAGCAATCTGATGCACTGTTTCGAATCGTTTAATACTTCCCAAACTAACACCTGATCGACTGGCCAGTGTTCTTTGGGTCATATTCAGATCAAGGCGTCTCGCCCGCATCCTCCCTGCGATTGATTCAGCAATGCTTGAGGGATCAAAATCATCAATTATAAATTTATTATCATCCATTATATTATCCCTTATATGACAAAATAGCCTATAATGGATAATATATTAGCCTTTATATAGATTTGGTGTAAAAAAATTGCAAAACGGTACTATTCCCCAGGTTCACTTAACATGATGAACAGCCCAAGGCTTGAGTATTGCCTGCGCGGGATTACCTGTTGGATAAGTGAAATTCACCCAAACTAATTTCAAAAAGAGAGACTCAACCCCCTAGATGGGTAACCGTATCCTGCTCCAACTGATATTTACCACACTTGCTCAATCCTGAATCATCAAATTCAAGCTTATAACCTTGCTTGTTCACCCAGCCAATGATCCTGCCTGGATTCCCCACCACCATAGCGAAAGCAGGCACATCCTTTGTGACCACAGCTCCAGCACCAATAAAGGCGTATTGACCAATGGTGGAGCCACAGACGATTGTGGCATTGGCTCCAATTGAAGCGCTTTTCTTGACCAGCGTTTTGGCGTAAAACTCCGTTCCCCGTTGCGGAAACTCAGAGCGGGGACGCTGAATATTGGTAAACACCATGGATGGACCACAAAAGACATAATCCTCTAACTCAACCCCCTCGTATACAGAGACATTGTTCTGAATCTTTACTGAATTGCCAATTGTTACATTATTACCCACATTCACATTCTGACCGATGGAAACATTTGTCCCCAAAGATGATCCGGACTGAACATGTGAGTAATGCCAGATTTTGGTACCTTCACCCACCGTAACTCCGGCGTCTACTTCACTGGTGGGGTGTACGAAAAAATCTGATTCTGCTGCGGTTGAACCTACCTCTTCATCCTCCTTGGTTCCTTGAAGCGAATTGGTCGCTTTTTCCAGGACTTCCAGAACATCAAAGGCGTTTTGTCCATCTGCGATCTCAAGTTTTGATCCATCGAGATGATCTATGAAATACTGAATCTCATTGGTTAGCGGGAAACCCTTGTCATAAGGGATGACCTCTGTAGGTCCGTCGCGCTTAATGGGTTCACCTTGAATCCAATCGATGCCCTTTTCATAGAAAAGGATATCTTTTTCTTCAGAACTATCCTCAAAGGACATCATACCCTTGGAGCCAATCATGACCATTCTATGCTCTTTAAAGGGATGTAACCAACTCACAAAAATGTGACCCACTACATTGTTAGGATAAGTCAGGGAGGTCATGGTAGTATCATGGATTCCAGGTGTTAAAAACGCACCGCCCCTACTCACCACTTCAATGGGATTTGAGCCAATAAAATATTCAAAAATAGAGATATCATGTGGTGCAAAACTCCAGAGGATGTTCTCCTCAGTACGTACGGTTCCCAGATTCAGACGGTTGCTATAGATATATTCTAGTTTCCCAATCTTTCCTGAATCTATCAATTCCTTTATCTTGATTATAGCTGGATGAAAAAGGAGGACATGACCTACCATCAGGTTAACATTATGTTTGTCGGCCAATTCTTTTAAAGCCCCGGCTTCTTTCGTATTGAGAGCAATGGGTTTTTCTATCAGGACATGTTTACCATGTCTCAATAAGTATGAACCTACTTCAAAGTGAGTCTCAGCTGGTGTAGCTACTGTAAAACCATCGTATTCCTCCAGGGGAACATCTGATACGCTGTGGTAAAGGGTTGCTTCAGGGAATAGTGTCTTCAATTCCTCCCGGCGATTGTCACGGGATTCCACAATACCTGCAAGGGCACCAAGATTTTTCAAAGTCTTGATGTGGTTGGTTCCCCAGCGGCCAGCGCCTATGACGCAGATTTTTTTATTTGTATTCATTTTTTCCTCGATTTAATAAGATAATTTTGTAAGCCCACGAATTCAGTTAACCCAATTTCGAGTCCGCAGGAGGAGAAATCTTAGTTCTATCCTGAACCACCAACTCTTCCCACATTGGATTCATCGATTCAATCAACGCAATTTTCTTTTCCCTTCTCCACTTTTTCAGGATACGCTCCCTTTCAAGTGCAGCATTTGGTCCTTCGAATGTTTCGTAGTAAACCAGCTTCGTCATTCTGTATGAGGCTGCAAACCCCTTTTTATCTTTCCGATGCTCCCCAAGTCGTCTATTCAGGTCGTTGGTCATTCCAATATAGAGGCGTCGATTCTTATTTGATAGGATGTAGGTAAAATAAGTTCGTCGCCCTGTCATAACTCTGGGTTTTCTCTCGCGGTCTACGACCTTGTTCGAAAAGTTATACCCATGGGCTCTTACTCGTTGATCACTCCACAGATTGCTTCAATATCGGCCGACTCCAGATAAGGATGCATGGGCAAGCTGAAAATGCGTTGGCTCATTTCCTCACTGATGGGGAAGTCTCCATCTTTGTACTCGAGGTGATTAAATGCGGTTTGCTGATGCAAAGGTTTGGGATAATATACTGCTGAAGGTATACCAGCTTCCTTTAGTTTAGACTGCAAACTTGCTCGATCATCGGCATCCTTAGCCAGAATGGAATACTGAGCCCAGACACTGGTGTAGCCATCTGCTACTTGCGGGACAACCACGCGATTTGAGAGCGACTCATTATACTTTGCAGCAACTTCATTGCGCAAGTTTACTTCATTGGGGAAAAGTGTAAATTTCTCCAATACAATGGCGGCCTGGAGTGTGTCCATGCGTCCATTCAGACCAATCCGAATATTATCATATTTGTCACCACCCTTACCATGAATCCGTACTGATACGAGCTTTTCATAGAGCTCATCATCATTGGTAAAAATCGCACCTCCATCACCATAACAACCGAGGGGTTTAGCTGGAAAAAATGAGGTTGAGGCTGCATCACCAAAACTGCCAGCCTTGCGATCATCAATCTGACCACCAAAACCCTGAGCAGCGTCCTCAAGGACCTTAAGATCATATTTTTTGGCAATGAGCTCGATGGCGGCGTAATCAGCTGGTAATCCAAACAAATCAACAGGAATAATGACCTTGGGGTTCAACTCCCCTGCTTCAATCACTCGATTAATGGCCTCGTCAAGAAGTTCTGGTGAGATATTATAGGAGGTGGGATCAATATCTACAAAAACGGGAGTAGCACCGAGAAGTTGAATAACTTCAGCTGTGGCAATAAAGGTAAATGGCGTCGTAAAGACCGCATCCCCGGGACCAACATCCCAGGCCATGAGGGGCATGATGAGGGCGTCTGTTCCAGATGAACAACTCACACAATGCTTCACACCTACATATTCTGCCAACTGAGCTTCCATCTCTTTTATCTCTGGACCCATGATGTATTTGCCGTGCGCCAGGACATCCTGGATTCGCTTATCCAGATTACTCTTAATGAGACTTTGTTGTTTTGCCAGATCAATAAATTGCATTCAAATCTTCCTTACTCTATCAACTCTTATTCAAATATTAAATCATCGTATCTTCAAATTGTACCCTGGATACATGAGCAAATATCATTCCCCATTGCTCTGAAGCAGGGGATTGCTTCGGGTCTTGGAACCGTGACTACTCAGAATTCACGTCAAATTCTTCTCAAGTAGCTGGACAACTTTGTCGGATGCATGACCATCCCCATAGTGGTGCTTCCAGCGCTTGGGTTCGGGAAAATCATATGCCAATTGGGATATTTTCTTTAACTGATTACCAACTAGATAATTCCACCCATCCTCAACAGTTTCCACCCATTCCGTTTCCCCTCGAACAGTGAGACAAGGTGTCATATGCAAATAAGCTTCCTTCTGAACGCCACCAGAATCAGTGATAATGACCTTTGAATATTTTTCCAGCAACATCATGTCCAAATAACCTACTGGCTCAATAATCCTGATATCCCCTGAGGTCTGACTGATCAGCTTTTCCACCCTGGCTCTGCTACGAGGGTGGACGGGAAAAATCACAGGGAGATTAATGTTTGACACTTCCTTCAAAATGGACAATAATCTATCATCATGATCAGCGTTTGAAGGTCTGTGAATGGTCATGAGCAGAAATTTTTCTTTTTCAAGATTCAGATCATCTAAAATGCGTGATTTCTGCTCGGCAACTTCAGTATATGTCATCAGCGAGTCCACCATGACATCACCCACAATATGAATCCCCGATGTAATGCCTTCTTTGCTCAGATTATCTGAAGCCACTTGAGTCGGAACAAATAGTAGATCCGAAAGTACATCAGTGACAATTCGGTTTATTTCTTCAGGCATGGCTCGATTGTAGGATCTTAATCCTGCCTCGATATGTGCAATTTTGATATGAAGTTTCGCAGCTGCCAGAGCTCCAGCTACTGTGGCGTTGGTATCACCAAATACGATGATGTAATCAGGTTTTTCCTTGAGGAGAATCTCTTCAATACCAACCAGAGCACCAGCAGTCTGTGAGGCGTGGGTACCTGAGCCTACACCTAGATCATAATCCGGTTTTGGGATGCCCATTTCTTCAAAAAAGATTCTTGCCATGTTCTCATCATAGTGCTGTCCCGTATTCACCAGAATTTCCTCGTGACCTGCATGGCTCAAGGCTTTTGATATGACTGCTGCCTTTACGAATTGAGGTCGAGCACCGATGATGGTTGCTATTTTCATACTGTTATCAACATTTCCACTTTTAAAAGTCAGCATTTCTACTCATTCACGCATAAAAAGTTCATTCCGCGGCGGGAATTAAACCAGGTCTTGAATCTTCACTTGATCTAGATTGTCCACAATGACATCAGCTGTCCCAGACTCATAATGCGAATCAACTCCGGGGAAATATCGGATCTTACCCTTGGCTGCCTTGTTGTACAAACCTTCGGTATCGCGGGCTTGGCAGTCCTCGATTGAAGTATTAATGAAAATTTCCTTATAGTGGGCAGCACCAATTATTTCCTTGACCTGAACCCGGGTGTCTTTATCTGGAGAAATGAAGACAGCGATTACGATTAGACCTTGATCATTTAACAATTTGGTCATTTCGGCTACACGTCGCAGGTTTTCATCCCGATCTGCCTTCTCAAAACCCAGTTCACGATTTAATCCGGATCTCAACATCCTGCCATTCAGTACAATCACTGTTTTTCCCAAATCAAACAGATAACGTTCCAGATCGTAGGCAACATCATTCTTGCCAGATGCATGCAGGCCAGTTATCCAATAGGTCATGGCTTTTTGGGATAATTGCGTTTCCCTCTCCTTCGTAGTCACCAAACTACGGTTCGTCTCTTTGCTCCACTTGTGGGCAATTTTGGAAGGTAATTTTTCGGGATGGACACGATTGATGATCATTCCTACTGCACTGGTATTGTGTGTCAATGGATCAATCAGAATAAAACTACCGGTTTGACGATTCTTCTCGTAGCTATCAAAAAGAAGTGGTCTTGTGCTAGTCAACACAACTCGCCCGATCTGGTTCAGCTCAAAAGTTTTTGTCTCCGATCGCTGTAAAGTATTCACATCCACTCCATATCTGATTGCATCTACTCTGGCTTTGACTTTCTGGGTAGTGTGTTTCAGCAGGAACTGTTTATTCAGATCCAGGTCAGCCTCATCCATCCATACAAGCATGGCTTCAAAATGTCTTTCGATCTGAGGTTGATTATTCTTACGGATCAGCATATCTCCACGACTCAGGTCGATTTCATCTTCCAGAGTCAACATCACGCTTTGGGGAGGGAAAGCGAAATCAACAGTATTACCCATACTTTCAATGGATTCAACGCGCGAGGATATTCCTGAGGGTAATGCCACAACTTCATCACCCCTCCGAATAACACCCGAGGCTATTCGACCACCGAAACCTCTATATTCTGAATTTGGTCTGGATACGAGCTGAATGGGGAAACGAAAATCAATAAAATTTCTATCACCTGAGATTGAGATGTCCTCCAGGAGGTTCATAATGCTATTGCCGCGATACCAGGGCATGTTCTCACCCCTGTCCACAATATTATCACCCTTTAGAGCGGATAGAGGTACGAATTGAATGTCCGGTATACTCAAACGGGTGGTGAACTCCAGATAGTCCGAACGGATTTGCTCAAAAATATCTCTCTGATAATCAACCAAATCCATTTTGTTGACAGCAACAATAACATGTTTGATCCCAAGCAATGAGATGAGGAATGAATGACGTTTGGTCTGGGTGATTACACCTTTCCGGGCATCAATCAGAACAATGGCAAGATGAGCTGTGGAAGCGCCGGTGACCATATTCCGGGTGTATTGCTCATGACCAGGTGTATCTGCTATGATAAATTTGCGTTTTGATGTAGAAAAATACCGATAAGCCACATCGATGGTAATGCCCTGTTCCCGCTCTGCTTTTAATCCATCCAGCAGGAGAGCATAGTCAATTTCTTCGCCAGCATTTCCAACCCGTTTTGAGTCCCGAACCAATGTTTCTAGCTGATCATCATAGAGACGTTTGGAGTCATTCAGAAGGCGCCCTATCAGGGTGGACTTTCCATCATCAACTGAACCTGCTGTGAGCAGTCGGAGGAGGTCTTTTTTTTCATCCTGGGCCAGGAAATCTTCGATTTTTTTAGTTGGGAGGTTTGTGTGTTGGTGAGTTGGAGTGTTATGCGTACTCATCATCAGGCTTTTATTTTTGATTTTAAAAAATTTCGGAGCTTATATAGTTTTGCCCGGGTCAATTCGAGATCCTTCAGGATATCAATATTCTTTATAGACTCCAGGTTTTGGCGAATAAAAATTTGGGTTTCTAGTTCAGATGATGACCCAGGACTCATGTTGAGAAAATGGGCATAGTCTTTGTTCGTCCCGCGAGCAGCGCCTTCAGCAATATTACCTGGTACAGAAATAGCAGCTTGACGCATCTGAGAGGTTAGACCAAACCTTTCTGAATCAGGAAATTGTGATGTCGGTGTATATATTTCTGTAACCAGATTAATAGCATCCTTCCACATATCTAAATCTTTGTGAGTAGCCACTATCGAGGCTCCCAACTACCTATCTTCCAAACGCTCAAACTAAAAATATCCCTCACGCTTTTTCTGCTCCATCGAGCCATCCTGATCAAAATCAATAACCCGAGTTGTTCTTTCAGACTGAGTTTCTGTCATCATCTCTTCGATTATTTTCTCGATTGTGTCAGCTTCAGACTCTACAGCACCCGTGAGGGGATAGCACCCCAGCGTTCTGAATCTCACGGTCCTAACCGTCTTTTTTGTGGCTAATTCTTGAGGCATTCGCTCATCATCCAAAAGGATTAATTGTCCATCTACATCCACCACTTCTCTTGGTTTTGCGAAATACAAGGGGACAATAGGGATTTTTTCCTGACGGATATACTGCCAAACATCCAGTTCAGTCCAATTTGATATAGGAAAAACCCTTATGCTTTCTCCCCGATGTACTTCCGTATTGTAGAGGTTCCACAGCTCGGGTCGTTGATTTTTGGGGTCCCATTGATGGAAATTGTCCCTGAATGAAAAGATTCGTTCTTTGGCACGGGATTTTTCTTCATCACGACGAGCTCCGCCAAAGGCCGCATCAAACTCATGTAAATCAAGTGCCTGCAGTAAGCTGTGTGTCTTCATTGTCTCTGTATGAATTTTACTGCCGTGGGTAAATGGTCCAATCCCCTGCTTCACACCTTCCTTGTTCTTATGCACAATGAGATTGATTTCATTTGCCTGACAGAAATCATCCCGAAATTTTATCATTTCTTTGAATTTCCAATTGCTGTCGACATGCAAAAGGGGAAAGGGTATTTTTCCGGGTGCAAAAGCTTTCTGAGCCAGTTTCACCATCACAGAAGAATCCTTACCAATCGAATACATCATAACAGGATTCTCAAACTCAGAGGCAACCTCTCGGATGACATGGACACTTTCAGCCTCCAGTTCCTGGAGGTGGGTCAGCTTGTATGATTCAGGTTTACTCATTTTGATGAATTATTTATTCCTAGCCTATGATATAATTTGCTTTTGTTGCAGTAAGTATATGATCTGCGCTACACCAACATCAATATCTTGAGATTCATTTTCAATTATTAGATCCGCATTTTCAGGTGTTTCATAAGGTGAGTTAATACCTGTAAATTCCTCGATTTCTCCTGCTCTTGCCAGCTTGTACAAGCCTTTGGGGTCCCTTGCTTCAGCGGTTTTGAGGGAAACATTGAGGTAGATTTCGAAAAAAGCTAAAGGCTCGATAATTTTCCGTGCCAGCACCCGGTTTTTTGATAGCGGAGAGATAAATGAACACAATACGATCAATCCTGATTCAGCAAATAATTTGGATGCTTCAGCCACTCTTCGCAAATTCTCATCTCTATCAGTTTCACTAAACCCCAAGCCGGCATTCAAGCCATGACGTACATTATCACCATCCAAAACCGTTACTTGAAGTCCACGGGCAAATAGCTCTTTTTGAACTGCCATAGCCAGGGTGGATTTACCTGAACCAGAAAGACCAGATAACCAAAGAACCGCCGCCCTGTGTCCATTCTTTTCTTCACGATCAGCAAGTGGAACAGATTGTTGGTGAAGCGTTAAATTATTCATCATGGCCTGCAATATAAAAAGATTTGCTCCCATACTGAGACCAATAATCATATATAGCTGGATTTATTCTTATCCTGTCCATCACTAAAAGTGCATGGAACTCAGATGACATTCATCATTTTGAATCCATGGACTTCAAATTATTTTGCCCATTGCTCACTAAACTCTATAATCAGGGGTTCCTATGAAATACTTCAGACTATTCACACTTCTATCCATAATGATGCTCCTGACAGCTTGTAGTTCAGGTATCAATCCGGGCATCGATCCTGAGGTCATGCAAGCCGGACCCAAACCGAGTTGGTTGATTCAGCAACCTGTGGATCCTAACTATTACCTTGGGATTGGCTCGGCTTCTAAAAATAAATACGGATCTGAAGCATTGAAAAGTTCCCAGGATTTGGCCCTGGCAGATCTAGCCTCTCAAATTACGGTTAAAATTACCAGCGATATCGTCACCACACTGATTGAAAAAGGAGCTATTTCTGAGGATGAATATCTGGCAACAGCCCGATCTGAAGCAGTAGCCGATCTGGAGGGTCATGAGCTGGTGGATACCTGGCAGGATGCCACTTATCATTACGCATACTATCGTCTTTCCAAGGCCAAGTATGCGGAGATTCAAGCCAGAAAACGAAAAAGCGCACTGGCTCTGTCTACAGATTTTTTGTCCAAAGCCAATGCTGCAGATGAGTTGAGCCAGTTTTCTGAGTCATATAATGCTATTATTCAAGCCTTTATACCTCTCCTACCCTATCTCAATGAAGCACTTGAGGTGGAAATAGATGGCCAGCAGGTGATTCTCAGCAATGAAGTAAACACCCAATTACATAACCTCCTCTCAGAAATCGAACTTTCACCAAGTCAGTCAAACCTTTCCGCCAAGCTGGGACAACCCATTAAAAATAAGCTTGAAGTACTTGCAAGAGGAGCAAACGGAAGAGCTTTACGTGGTCTACCTCTTCAAGTGGAATTTAGTAAAGGTGCTGGAGAAGTGTTGGAAAACGTAGTAACAGGAAGTCAAGGAAGAGCTGCCCTACAAATCACCAGCATCACTGCCCCCTTGAAGCTTCAGGTGCTTGAGATTCGTGTTGATGTTGAGCAGCTCATCAGCGGAGTAGAGTCACCCATTATCGCAGGACTCATCAGGAGTATTCCCCCTGCTTCAACCCGTATTATACTGGATGTAGTAAATCCTTCCATCTACATGAAATCCAGCGAATCCTTTAACGGTCAAAGTCTTAAGCAACTCCAGGTTGAACCCCGAATAAAGAACCACTTTATTGGCGAAGGTTTTCATTTTGTGGACAACCCAAAAGAAGCGGATTGGCAGATGACCCTGACTGCGACAGCCACCAGAGGTACGGAGTATAGTGGGATGTATACCGTCTTCGCAGATGTGAGCCTAAATGTGGTTGATCGGAGAAATGGAGCTGAAATCTACAAAAATTCACTCTCGCGAGAGAAGGGAATTGATCTGAACTACCCAAATGCTGCCAATAAGGCATTCAACACTGCAGCTGATAAAATGATTGTGACAATATTACCGGAAATTCTGAAAAGCCTCAAATAAATC